>JAHCIE010000218.1 GCA_026129385.1 Anaerolineae bacterium | reverse complement strand
GTGTGCAGGTGGGGTGAGCTGAACAGCCCGACCCGGTAGCCCGCTGCGCGCAGGATGCTCGCCAGCATCGCGGCCGTGGAGCCTTTGCCCTTGCTGCCAGCCACATGCAGGGCTTTGTAGCGCGTCTGCGGGCTGCCGACCTCGGCCAGCACGCGCGCCATAGGTTCGAGGCTACGCCCCGGCCCGGCCTTGATGCTGCGCTCCCCCTTGACGCGGTCGGGGTCGTAGAGGTAGTTGAGAGCGTCCTGATAGTTCATGGGTCGAATGGTATGAGGACGGCCAGAAAAGGCAAAACCGCGCCCCCACGCCAATTGCCTGGTTGACGTGGTGAACAGCGCAGGCTAGACTTGTGGTGTTCTGGCCCTTTTTGCCAGCAGGCGGTCGGCCAGCCCTGGAGACTCGTTATGACCGACACGACCTTCATCACCGATTGGACAGTCGCCCTCCTCCGCTTCCTGTTGTTCCTGCCCCTTGGCCTCATCGTTCTCGTGATCTTCACCCTGTTGGGCCGCTTGATCTCGGCCCTGACCTGGCGTTTCCTGGACTGGCGCGCGCGGCGGCGTGGCGACATTTATCGCCGCGAGCGAACTCGGACGCTTCGAGGTCTCATCCGCTCCCTCGGCGATGCTCTGGCCGTGATTGCTACGGTCATCTTCATGCTGGCGCAGGTGATGCCCGCCACGGCTATCGCCACGACGATTGGCCTGTTCAGCGCGGGCCTGGGCCTGGCGGCGCGCCCCTTTATCAGCGACGTGATGAGCGGGCTGCTGTTCCTCATGCGTGACCAGTTTGCCATCGGCGACAAGGTCGAGATGGGTGACAGGAACGTTGTCGGCTACGTCCAGAGTGTGGATCTGACCTCTACCCGCCTGCGGGGCGAGGCGGGGGAACTGTACATCCTGCCCAATGGCGATATTCGCACCATCCGCAACTTCTCGCGCTCCAAGTTTTCCCCGGCCAACATCAAGGTCGTTGTCCCCACCGAGCAACTGACGGCCACCCTTGACGCATTGCACGAGGTCATAGGCATCCGCGATCCGGATTTTATGGAGGAGCCGCAGGTCATCAGTGAGGGCCAGCTCGGACCTACGACAGCCCTTACCCTCAAGGTAAACGCCACGTACGGGACTGCGCCTGAGGTTCGCCAGCGAGTGATGACGCGCCTGGTCGAGGCGCTGGCCCGGCGGGGTGTGATGGGGAGCGCGGAGGCCGCCGAGGAGCGACCTGCTGAGACTGCCCCCCCGTATCAGGCGAGTGGGTCGCCGGCAACGCGCCCCATCGAGAAGGAGTTGTAGCTTGGCGGAGGCGGGCTTTTTTGCACCTGCCTCCCGCTCGGTGTACACTTGCGCGTCATGTTTCAGACTAGCTTGCTTCGCTCCATCTCTCGCAACGCCTTGCTTGTGGCCGCGCTGTTGCTGGCGCTGTTGGTGGCTGGCTGCCGCGCGGCTCCCGTGCTCGACGGTGTCACCGTCGAGCCAGCGACGATTTCCCCCAACGCTGATGGCCGTGACGACCTGGCCCGCATCCAGTACCGCATCGGCCAGACTGCTCTGGTGACCACTAGCTTCATCGATGCCGCCGGGCAGGAGCACGTCTGGCGGGCTGACGAGCGGCGTTCCCCCAACACCTACAACGGCCTCTTCAACGGCATCATCGGCGGTCGTATGTTGCCGGATGGGCCATACACCTGGCGCATCACTGCCCGCCCGCTCGATGGTGGCGCACCCGCGCAGGCCGAGGGCCACGTCACCATCCAGGGTGGCGATGCCACCCGCCCCGATATCACGGAATTCACCGTCGTCCCCAATGTCTTTACCCCCAACCAGGACGGCATCAACGACCGGGTGACCGTGAGCTACGTTCTTGCCAAGGCGGCCACGGTGCGCGTGTTTCTGGAAGACGCCAAGGGTCGCTTTGTGGCGTCATTGTTGGAGAAGAAGAACGGGCCGGTCGAGCCGGGCCGTCCCGGCCGCCATCAGTACGACTACGACGCGGGTGTCGATGCCGATGCCCCGCCGCCGCCCGACGGTCAGTACAATGTCGTGGTCGAGGCGCGCGATACGCTGGGCAACCTCGTCGTCGAGAAGAGGCCGCTGACCATTCAGGAGGGTGGTGTGCCGCGCGCCACCATCCTCGACAGCCAGATTGCGCCTAGTGTCGTGTCCCTGGGCGAGAGCGTATTCATCACGGCCACCGTCAAGAATGTCGGCACGACGCCCATCCGTACCCAGGGGCCGCCTTCTGGAACGGCCTACGATAGCTCCCAGTCGTACAACACTTTGCGCCTACCTCAATCGCCAGGCGCGTTCCGTCTTGGCGCGACCTTCAACGAGGCTCCCAGCGATCTGGACTACCCTTATCGCTGGGAATTGGGCGACCCATCGAAGCTTGAGCGGCGTACCGTCGACGGTCGTACTCTGCTCTGCCCGCCCGGCGCGCCTACCGACCAGTGCGCGCTGGAAGAACGGCCGGTTGGCGACAAGACGTACGTCTATCTCCTGCCAGGGCAGTCAGTCGAGATTACCGGCCGTATTCGCATCACCGAGAAGCCGCTCCGCCGCGAGCCGCTGTTCTATCTGGCCCTCATCCAGGAGGATGTGCGCAAGCACGAAGAGTCGGTAAATCCCACCCGCGTTACCATTGAGTACTAGCGAGGCTCGCCGTGACCGCGCTGGCCGTCATCATCGTCAGCTACAATACCCGCGACCTACTCGCCGCGTGCCTCGACTCTCTCGCGCCCGAACTAGGCCCTGACGACCAGGTGGTCGTGGTCGACAATGGCTCGGCCGACGACAGCCAGGCGGTGGTGCGCGAGCAGTACCCGTGGGTCCATCTGCTGGGCAGCAGCGTCAACCTGGGCTTCGCCGGCGGCAATAACCTGGCCTTGCAGGCGCTGGGTTTCCACCCGCGCGGCGATGAGGCGGCGCGATCGGCCCCGGTCTGGGGGGAGTGGCGAGCCACGGGTACGGCAGCCTGGCCGACCCCGGACTACGTGTTGCTGCTCAACCCGGATACCCGCGTGGCGCCGGGTGCGCTGGGCGTCTTGCGCAACTTCCTCGCCGCCCATCCGCGTGCGGCGGCGGTTGGGCCACGCCTCGCCTACCCCGATGGCCGCTTGCAGCACAGCGCCTTCGCCTTCCCCGGTCTGGTTCAAACGACGCTGGACCTGTTTCCCCCACCGGGCCGCCTGGCGCGGCTGACCATGACTCGCCTCAACGGTCGCTATCCCGTGGCGCGGTATGAGGCCGGGCGGCCCTTCGCCGTCGAGACGCTATTGGGCGCGTGTCTCCTGCTGCGCCGCGCGGCCATCGAGGCGGTGGGCTTACTGGACGAGGGGTTCTTTATGTACGCGGAAGAGCTGGACTGGTGCCGCCGCCTGACCGACGCGCGCTGGCAGCTGTACGTCGTGCCGGGGGCCGGTGTCGTCCACTACGAAGGGCAAAGCACCCGCCAGTTTCGCGAGGCGATGTTCATACAGCTGTGGCGCAGCCGCCTGCGCCTCTTCGACAAGCATCATGGCGCGCTCCACGCCGCCGCGTTGCGCCGCCTGGTGACTGTGGGAGCCGAGGCCCAGGCGCGTTGGGGGCCAGCTGATCGCCGCGTGGCCTACCGCCGCGTCGCCGCCGAGGCGCGAAGGGCCGGTGAAGATATCTCAGTTCCCGACGCCCTACTGCCGATTCCTGATGTGACGGCCGTTATCCTGACTCGCAACGAGGCCGCCCACATCCAGGCCTGCCTGGCAAGCGTGGCCTGGGCCGGTGAGCGGTTGGTAGTCGATACGGACAGCGAAGATGGCACGGCTGAGATGGCTGTGGCGGCGGGCGCGCGCCTGGTCAATCGACCATTTGTTAACTACGCCGATCAGCGCAATGTGGCGCTATCCCTCGTCACCACGCCGTGGACCTTGTTTGTCGATGCCGATGAGCGCATCCCGCCCGCCCTGGCCGAGGAGATTCGCGGCGTGGTGGCCCGCGACGACGCGGCCGCGCCGGTGGGCTACTGGATCCCCCGCCACAACTACATCTTTGGCCACCTGACGCGCGGCGGTGGCTGGTGGCCGGACTATCAACTGCGTCTCATGCGTACCGACTGCGCCCGCTACGACCCGCAGCGCGCCGTCCACGAGCTGGTGATGCTCGACGGGCCAGAGGCGTATCTGCGGCAACCCCTCGTCCACTATAACTACGCCGACCTCGCCCAGTTCCGTCGCAAGCAGGCAGTCTACACGTCGTATGACGCAGGCATCCTGTACGCGCAGGGGCAGCGCGCCCGGCCCCACAACTTCATCCTGCAGCCGCTACGCGAGTTCCGCCGCCGCTTCATCCGCCTGGGTGGTTATCGCGACGGCCTGCACGGGCTGCGCATGGCGTTGCTGATGACCTACTATGAGTGGGTCAAGTATCGCAAGCTGCGCGCCCTGGTCCAACGTAACGCCACGCCGCCCTCGACGTCCTAACATGAGAGGTTGGTGAGACATGCGATGGCGGGCGAGGATGGGTGTAAGACCCGGCCGGTCGTTCGCTTCCCATGTCCGGTGGTCGCGCCGCGCGTTGGCTCCGGATGCCCTATCGATACTGTTTGAACGGAGGCTCCTTTGCAGCGAGTCATCCCCGTGATCCTGGCCGGGCTGGCCCTGGTAGCCGTCGGCGCTCTGGCGCTCGGCGGCGGCGCAGCCCAGGCGGTCGGCCCCGCCGTGCCCCTGGCTACCCCGTGGCCGACCTGGACACCCATCCCCACCCCTGCCTCACCGGCGGTCGTCAAGGCCGTTGCCCTGGATGCGCCCCTTGTCGCTACGGGCGATGCCAAGACCGGCCAGTTCCCCTTCGAGACGTGCGTCGAGTCGTGGTGCGAAGAATACTACAACGACTATTTCCAGGGTGGACCGGCCGGGCCGATGATCAACGCTCGCCGCAGCCGCGAGATCGACTACTACTGGGGCCTCGACAACCCGATGAGCGGCGTGAACGCCGAGAGTTGGTCGGCGCGTTTTCGCCGTCGGGTGCGCATCACCACGCCGGGCATCTACCGCTTCTACATCTATCACGATGACGGCGTCAAGGTGCTGGTCAATAACGTATCCATTTTCGGCGACAGCCTCTGGGGTGACATTGGTCCCAACGTGCCGTCGTTCAACTTCTTTCGCCAGGAAGTGCCGGGGAACCAGGACCTGGATATCGAAATTCAGTATTTCGACCACATTGGTTCAGCTTACCTCAAGTTCTACTGGCAGTTCGAGCCGTCGTGCCAGATTGATGCGCAAAGCCCCGACTGTCAGCGTTTCCCGAACTACTTCGCCGGCTGGCGAGGCGAGTACTACAACTCAGCCAATTACGCCCGGATCTGGCCTGCCAATGTGCCCCCCGTCTGGCCGGACAGTGTGAGCAACAACCTGGTAGTCGTGCGCGACGATCGCCCCAGCGGCCCTGACTTTCCCGGCGAGGAGGGCGAGGGGCTGTACTACGACTGGGGGTTAGGCTCGCCGGCCGGTGGAATCAGTACCGACTACTTTTCGGCGCGCTGGACGCGGAGTGTGCAGTTGCCGGGCGGCTACTACCGCTTCTACTTGCGCACTGATGATGGCGCGCGGCTGATTATCGACGGTGTCACCTACATCGACAAGTGGCGGCCTGAAGGCTCGCCGCAGGCGGCGACGACATTTACCAGTGACATCTATCTCTCGCCGGGCAATCACACTATCCAGGTTGAGTATCAGGAACTGGTGGGCAGTGCGACGCTTCGGCTGTGGTGGGATCTCCGATGATGCGCGCCCTTCCTCGCCTCTCCACCCTGTTCCTGCCTGCTCTGCTGGCCGGGCTGGCGCTCAGCGCCCTGGCCTGGCAATTG
>JAHCIE010000217.1 GCA_026129385.1 Anaerolineae bacterium | reverse complement strand
CGCAGAAGGATGTAGAGACTGACGGAGAAGACGCGCTCCTCGCCCCGTTGGAGGGCGTCCCGCAGGCGCTCGGCATCCTCGTACGCCACCTCCCGCTCGGGGTCGGCGAGGCGTCCTCCCCTCGCCGCTAGGAGGCGTGACGAGTGAAGCTGGACGAGCTTGTGGCTCAGAGCGCGGATCATGGCGGCGCTCTCCAGGGGGTAGACGTGGAGGCTGATCTCCAGGGGCGCCTCGAAGTCGATCAAGGGGCTGAGCCAGCCGGGGCTGACGGTGCGCGGGTAGCCCACCACGACCAGGGTGCGGACGTACTGGCTATCCAGACGAAGGTGGGAGCGGGCGACCTCGACGGCCGCCGGGGCGACCAGGTCGGCGATGCTGCGTGTTCCATGGAGGAAGCGCTCGGCCTGCGCTGGGTCACTGTTCGAATGATTCGTCGGAACGCGTTTGCGCCAGGGGAACATCAGGACCTCCTTCGCGAGGCCGTTGGAGCCCGGGATACCAGGGCGGTGTACTCGGTGAGGGCGCGGCGCAGGCGCTGGACGCGAGCCTGGTCGGGGGCCCAGCACTGGTGGAAGAGCTGGGCCAGTTCCACGTCGTCGAGGCGGTGGGCGCTCAGGCCGCAACGGCTCAACCCTCGCGCCAGCTGGTCGCAGCGGGCGGTCAGCTGCTTGAGGATGTCGGTCGGGTCGTCGGGGTCTGGACCAGCCCCCCGCTTTCGTCGCCAGCCGCTGCGGCCCGTTCTACTATCGGCGGGCACGATCAGGTAGAAGCGACGCTCCAGGAGCGTCCGTTGCCGCGTCAGACGGCGCAGGAACAGGGCGTGGTCGCGGGCCAGGGCGGCCAGGGGCTCCGACAGCCCAGGCGCCAGGCCTTCCAGGTCGGTCACGTAGCGTTCCAGGTCGACGGGCAGGACGCGCACGAGCACCTGAACGGGGAAGGTCAGGCCGTTGAGCAAGGCGGCGAAGCTGGCGACGACGGCCTCCTGCTCGCCTGCCCCGATCAGGCCGAAGTTGACGCTGCTGACGACCAGGACCGCGAGGGCTTGGCCGTCGCGCATGGTGACGACGCCATCCTGGATGGAGCGCAGGCCGACGTGGGCCCCCTGGGTGGATGCGCGCCGCTTCATACCGCCTCCTCGGACCAGGCCAGGGCGGGTGACCACTCCGCCCAGCCCTCCTCACCCTGGGCGTCAATGACAGGGTCGAGGATCGCACAGCGCCAGACGGCGCGCTTCGGCAGGGCCAGGTAGCGCAGACCGAGGTACGCCCAGGTTTCCAGGCCGCGGCCCAGTGGGCGCAGGAGCGCCAGGGTCATGGCGATGAGAAGGCAGGCGGCTACGGCGACCAGACGCGCGGCCAGGGGCATCTCTAGGGCGCTGGTCCAGGCCCAATAGGCGCTGGCGCAGCCGAGGGTCAGGTAGGTCACCTGGCGGGCCGATAGACCGTAGAAGGCGCGGTCCTCGACGTTCAGGTGGGTGGGGATTTCGTGGCGCATGGTGTGTCCTCCCGCTACTGACCTAGGGCCGACTGGATCATGGTGGCGATGGTGCGAGCGGCCAGGACGATGGCCAAGCCGAACAGGGCATTGATCATGGCGGACTTACCGCGCTCCATCTGGTGTGGGCTACCGGCCGCGCTCATGTAGACGAATGCCCCCCACATGAGAAAGAAGGCCGCCACCGTCACGGCGACGCCGGTGCCGATGGTGAGCAGGTTATTGAACAGGGTGTTGACCGCGTCCACAGGGACCTCCTTGTGGGTGAAGCTAGCGGCGGACCCGACCGGCGCCCGCGTAGTGAGCGCGCCAGTAGGGGTCGTCGAAGACCGGCATCTCGCGCACCACGTCGCCGGTGGTCGGGGCGTTGATCATGCGGCCGCCCCCGACGTAGATGCCGACGTGGGTGATGCGCTCACCTGGGTAGGTATGCTCAAAGAACAGCAGGTCGCCCACCTGCAGGTCGGCAGGCGCCACGCGCTCCGTGGCGTTGTACTGCATCTGAGCGGTGCGGGGCAGCCGCACGCCGACCTGGCCATAGGCCCACTGGACCAGGCCCGAGCAGTCGAAGCTGGTCTGGGGGCTGGCGCCGCCCCACACGTAGGGCATGCCGAGTTGGGTGTAGGCCAGGGCGACGACGTTCGAGCCTACGCCACTCGCTGGTAGTGGCGTCCTGAGGGCGGAGGGGGTCGGCGCCGCCGGCGCGCTGAAGAGGGCGGCGAGGCTGGACACGGCGAAGGCCAGGGCCAGCAGGACCGCCAGGACAAGGCTGGCAACGATGCGCACTGCGGCGGTGATGAGGTCGCCCAGGATGACGCCGAGGATCAGGGCCTTCATGCCGAGCCTCCTCTCGTCCGTGGGGCGGCCGGGGAAGTCCCGCCGCTGGACGTGTTGCGGGTCGACACGCTCTCAGAGCGCGCGGTGTGCGTCGTCGAGACCCCCTCCAGCGTGCTGGCGGCGCGGCGGTAGACGACGTAGCGGACGAAGCCCATACCGTCGCCCAGGTGATAGCGCATCAGGCCGGGGATCTTGAGGGTCAGGGCCATGACGGCCACGCCCAGGAACAGACTCAGCAGCGCCGAGTCGAGGGCCATGGGCGTCAGTTCCGTCAGGAGGGAGCCGCCCAGCTTGAGGGCCAGCACCTGGAGGAACTGGGTGAAGACAGCGCCGACGAAAGTGCTCGACCACAGGCGGGCCCAGCCCTGGGTCTGGGGCAAGGCCCAGCACAGCAGGGCCAGGGGCGCGGCGACCAGGAGAATGTCGATGAGGGCCAGCCGCGCCAGGGTCTGGAGGAGGAGCAGGAGGCTCGCGACCAGATAGATGACGGCGGCAACCAGGTCGGCCAGGACCTGGCTAGCCAGGTCGGCCCGCTCCCAAGCCGGGAGGGTCGCCCCGCCGATGGCCTTGCACAGGGCGTTGTTGGCGTCGATGGCGAGCTGGCCCCAGGTGAGGCTGGTGTTGACCAGCAGAGCATTGAGGGCGAGGCGGGGCAGCATCTCCAGCAGGTCGTGGTAGGGCGCGCCCAGGCTGTCGCGGGCAATCAAGTTGAAGCCGCTCCACAGGGTGATGAGGACGAGGGCGGCGTTGGCGATGGCGCGGGTGACGCCCCACAGGGCCTGGACCGTCGGACTGGCGTAGGAACCAGCCGGTGGGGTCTGGGTGATGAAGTTGAGGGAGCTGCCCAGGACGCCGTTGACCACGCTATGCAACGCGTCGGCGATCTTCTGGAGCAGAGCGACCAGGGTGGCATTGAAGACGTCGGCGGCCCACTCCTTGGGGTTGGGCAGGAAGGGCAGCAGACCCCTTGAGCCTGCGGGCGGTTCGGGCCAGGGCGAGGGTGTGGGCGCGGACGGCGGGTCGACGACGGGGTCGTCGGCACGGACGGGCGTCGCCAGGGCCACGAGGCTGACAGCGGCGAGCAGGACGAGCACGAGGCGCCAGGGGCGGGGGATGAGCCGGGTCATCTGGCCTCCTCGGGCTGCCAGCGGGCCAGCCAGTACTCGGCCTGGGCGGACGACCAGCTGCCGCGTGACCGCACAGCGACGATGGCCTGGGCGTGGGCGGGATCCCAGCGAACGGCGTAGGCGGTGGCGTCCAGCGGGATATCACCCACGTCACGCGCTGTCCCACTCGGGGTGAAGGCACGCAGGACCAGGCCGCGCTTGCTGCTGGCGAAGGCCACGAGACCGCCATCGGGACGCCAGACGGGGAAGCGGGCCTCGGCATCGGCCACGCGGCGACCAGCAGAGTCGTCAGGGGAGGCGAGGAAGAGGGAAGGCTGAGACTTGCCGCCGAGCAGCCAGCCGCCCTGGCCACTACGCCCTTGCGCCGGCGCAGTATAGAGGAAGCGCTGGCCGTCGGGCGACCAAGCGATGGGCGGGACCGGGAAGGGGTGGCTATCGCCATCCTGGACATCGGCCAGGTAGCGGAGGTGGTCGGTGTCGATCTCGAGGAGGCACAGGGCAGTCTGAGAGCCGCTCTGGGTGAGGAAGGCGACGACCTCGCCCGACGGGCTCCACAGGAAGCTGCCGGGGACGAGGTCGCTGGGCAGGCTAACCAAGTCACGGGCCTCGGTCGAGCCAACGGGCAGCCAGCGGATATGGGTGCGGGCACCTCCACCGCTCAGGCGCTGACGGCTGGCGAGGAGCAGGCCCTCGCCGTCGCCCGACCAGGACAGGTCGACGAGCGCCTCGTCGCCGCTGACGGTCGGCAGGCGATAGCGTCTCTCGCCGCGCCCCTCGCGGGCGGGAGCGACCCACACCTCGTCGAGGCGAGGGGTTGGGCCGGTCGCGTCGCTGCGCGCGAGGTAGGCGACGTGCAGTCCGTCGGGCGAGACGGCCAAGCTGCCCTGGATGGTGGTCGGCCCCACGCGCTCGGTCTGGCCGTTGCCCAGGAGCCACGCCTGGCGCTCTTCGCCCGGCGGCAGGCTCAGGATGAGGACAACGCCCCCGTCCGCCAGGAAGTCGGCGTGCTGGATGGCCGCGCCAGGCAGGGGCGGTCGCAGGCGATCGAGCTGCGGCAAGCGACGCCAGAGGTCGGCCTGCAGCGTCGTTGTCACACCCGCGCGGGGCGTGATCTCGTAGACGGCGTCGGCGGACCCAGGTCGCTGCAGGACGATCTCGTGCGGGCGCTCCGAAAGAGGCAGGACAAGGGGCGTCTCGCCCCTCCCATGGCCGTCCACCAAGACGGTCGCGCCTGTCGGCGCGCTGTCGACTTGGAGGGTCGCGGTCACGAGTTCCTGCGGCTGGCGCCGGATGGTGAAGGCCGTCAAGCTAATGAGGCTGACGAGCAGGACCGTAGCGCAGAGAGCGACCCAGCGCCAGCGCTGCCGCAGGATGGGCGGCAGATTGAGACGTCTGCCGCCGTGGATGAGGGTCTGGGGAGACTGTTGCATGGATACCTCCTACCCTGGGTCTCACAGTCGATAAGACCAGTGTAGAAGGCTCCACTTTCCCAGCGCTTTCCCAGCGCTTTCCCGGCTACTTTTTTCGCGAAGAGGTCAGGAAACGCTAGGGAAACCAACCGACGCGGGATGCTGTCACAGCCTGTTTCTTGAGACCGCAGTTGCGAGAATGACAAGGCGCACTCATGTTGGTCGGATGAGGCAGCACGATAAGCGGGCCGACGACGGCGGTTGACAAGGCAGCAGAATGAGAGTATGCTGGGGACAGGTTGAGGAGTGGACGATGAGCGTCATGGATCAGGAAGGTCAGAACGATAGCAGCGCTGAGGACCCGCGCCGTCACCACGCTATCGTCGTGGGTATCGAGACGTATGATGCCGGCGACGGGTGGAACTTGGATGGGCCAGCCAACGACGCCTTTCGCTTCGCCGAGTGGCTCGTGAGACAGGGAACACCGGCGGAGAACATCCATCTTCTTGTCGCACCAATGGGCAAGCCCGACAAGGATCGCTTCCGCACCTGGAACGGTGCGCCAGTGGTTTGGCCCACCCGCCAGGCGGTCTCCGATGTCCTGACCCGCACCTTGCCGACCCTCACGGGCGGCCGACTGTACCTCTTCTGGAGCGGCCACGGGTTCTTCAGCAACGACGCTCAGCGCCGCCTGTTCTACGCCGACGCCCATCCCAAGTACCTGGCAAACCTGGACTTCGACAGCCTGCTCCGCGCGCTGCGGACAGACGCCTTTCCCGGTTTTGGGACGCAGGTTCTCTTCGTCGATGCGTGCGCCACTATCGTGTCTGCCGCCCAGAATCGGCTTATGCCGGGCGATCTGCTCCCGGAGGGGCAACAGACGGCGGGGCGGGAGCAGTTCGCGCTATTCGCGGCTAGTGAGGGCCAGGTGGCGCGGAACGTACGGCAGGACCAGACAGGTCTGTTCTCGGCGGTGCTGCTGGACTCCCTAGCGGAGCAA
>JAHCIE010000216.1 GCA_026129385.1 Anaerolineae bacterium | reverse complement strand
CCCGCTTCGAGGCGGAATGGGAGGGGGAGGCGTAGGGCGGGGAGCGTGGAGTGAGACGTTGGTAGTGGGGCGTGGCTTGCCACGGCCTCAAGGGCACAAAGGCGCGAAGCGGAGACCTGAATGCTCCCTTCGCGCCTTCGTGTTACATACCGATAGGGGCTGCCGACGGTCGTGAGCCGCACGGCGGCCTGTGCTTAGGTGGTTGGCTCCTTGTCGCCACCCACCAACGCCTTGACGGCCAGGGCGGCGAGGGCTACGCCCGCCACACCGACCGCAGCGCCAACGGCGGCCGGATTGAGGCCACGCTTTTCTAGCTCCTCGACCACCGGCTGGATACGCTGTTGAGGGGTCACGCCGAAGGCCAGCCGCATCACGGCCGCGCCGGCCGCGTAGTGGCCTGGCTCGCGCAGGATGGTCGCCACGTCCCAATCCAATGGCGAGTCGCCCACGGCGTAGGCGTAGGGGCGAGTGAACTGCATCAGTCCTTCCTTGCCGTGGATGCGACCGTAGCCCGATTGCTTAATGCCGCCGAAGGGCAGCATTGGCACGCCGAACTGGGCGATGGTGTCGTTGATGACCAGGGAGGCTGCGTGAACCTGACGCGCCACACGACGAGCGCGCTCCAGGTCGGCGCTCCAGATGGAGGCGCCGAGGCCAAACTCGTTGTCGTTAGCCAGGCGGATGGCTTCCTCCTCGTCGCGTACCTTGACAATGGGCAGCATGGGGCCGAAGGTTTCATCCCGCATAAGCAGCATGCTGTGGTCTACGTCCACCAGGACGGTCGGGTCGACGTACATGCCCTCGATGTGGCCGCCAATGAGGATGCGCGCCCCTTTAGCCACGGCGTCGTCCAGGTGACGGCGAATGATGGCGACCTGACGGGGGTCGGTGATCGGCCCCATGTAGTAGGGGCTTTCCTTCTCTGTTGTAAAGCCGACCTTGATGCGCTTCGTCTCCTCGACGGCCAGGCGTACGAACTCGTCGTACACCGCCCCGACGACGTAGCAGCGCTCGACGGCCATGCACGTCTGGCCGCTGTTGAAGTAGGCGCCCCATGTGCCCCAGTGGGCTGCGGCGGCCAGGTTCGCGTCTTCCAGCACAATCATGGCATCTTTGCCGCCCAGCTCGCACGAGACGGGGATGAGATGCTCGGCGGCGGCAGCTGTGACCTTCTTGCCCGTGGGTGTCGAGCCGGTCAGGAAGATGTAGTCGGGGGCGGCCTGGATGAGAGCCGCTCCCACCGCGCCGTCGCCGTGGATGACGCGCAGGTAGGGCGTCAGTTCCGGTACCCGCTCGAACAGGCGCTCCATCATCACCCCGCTGGCGGCTGTCACCTCGGATGGCTTGAGAATGACTGTGTTGCCCGCCAGGAGGGCGGCGATCACGGGCGGTAGCGAAAGGGCGAAGGGGTAGTTCCAGGGGGCAATGACGAGGACGACCCCGTAGGGGCGATACTCGACGTGGCATTGCTTGAACAGGTATAGGCCCGAGCTGACGGCGCGAGGCTTGAGCCATTTTTCGGCGCTGGCGCAATAGCTATTCAGCATATCGACCGTCATGAAGACCTCGATCAGGGCGTCCTGGCGGCTCTTGCCGCAATCCTGATTGAGGACCTCGGTAATCTCGTCCAGGGAGTCGAGCATGACCCCTTGCAGCTTGCGCAGGGCGCGCACTCGCTCGCGCACAGGCTTGGCGCTCCACAGGTCGAAGGCCGTTCGCATCCGCTGCACGGCCAGGGTCGCGTCGTCGGTGGTCGCCATGTCCACCGCACCAAAAGCTTTACTGGTGGCAGGATTCATGAATGTCAGCACGGTTCCTCCTCAACTGGCAGGCGATGGGGGACAGCCGATAGCTGATGACTGATCACTCGCCGCCCCTCGCCGTCTGCCATCGGCCACTTCGACTAATCGGCCGCCAGTTGCACGGCGGGCCACAACTCGGATAGGGCGAAGTCCAGGCCGAGCTGGGAGAGCTTGGCGGGCGTGGGCCGTCCCGATGTCCAGTCCCAGCCGCGGATGTCATAATATTCGCGCAGCATGGCGTGGAAGTCGGGCACGACACCCTCGGTGCCGCCAACGTACATTGGCTCCATAAGCAGCTTTGGCAACTTATCGTGATGCCGGGACAGACCACGGCGGTTGTTGAAGATGCGCTTCAGGTTCCAGGCGCGCTCGCCCAGGAACAGCCCTTCGGGCAGGCTGACCTCGCGGCCGATGGCGGCCGACAGCATGCCGACAACGCCGTGGGGGTCTGGGTTGGAGAACATGCACATGATGAGACTGTTGTACAGGCTGCGCCAGTCCTGGATGCGGGCCGAGGCGAAGGCCTTGCCCTCCGACGATGAGCGGTCGAGCATGTCCAGCCCTAGCTCGCCCAACGCGCGGCCCAACTCTACCCAGTACATGTCGCCCTGGTTGTGGCACGCCCCGCGCGGTGAGGTGGCGTAGACCAGGCTCATGCCGGTCATGGCGCGGGGATCATGCATCGCCACTTCGAGGCCATTGACCTGGACGGCCAGGTCCTCTGCGCCGAAGCGCCGCCCCAGCGCGCGTGAGCCTTCGCCCAGTACGACGCCGAAACCCTGCTGGCGGGCGATCATGCCGACGAGTTGGATGGCCGTGCCTACGTCGCCCCAGCGTAGAATGAGGCCGCCGGTGTCCTCGACGGTGATGATGCCCTGGTTGAACAGATAGTAGGCGAAAGCGATGGTCGAGCCGACGGAGATGGTGTCCAGGCCATAGGAGTTGCACAGGTGATTGGCGTAGGCCACCGCTTCGAGGTCGTCGCTGAGGATGAGGGAGCCGAAGGCGGCGACGGTCTCGTATTCGGGGCCGTCGATGCGCGACTCTTTGTACACGCCGCGCGTCTCGACAATGCGCCAGCAGGAGATGGGGCAGGTGTGGCACGCGCCGATGCCCGTCTGGATGGTTTCCTTCATGACGGAGCCACTTAACTTCTCGGCGCCATCGAAGAAGCCCTCGGTCCAGTACTTGTTGGGCATGTCGCCGATCATCATCAGGTAGTCGACGCCGCCCGCTGTGCCAGTCTCGCGGAACATGCGGACGCTGAAGTCCTCCTTCAGTTCCTTATACGCGCTCTTGACCACCTCGCGGAAGCGCGCCTCGTCGGGCAGGGGAATCTTGCCTGTGCCGTGGGCCAGGATGGCCTTGAGGCGCTTCGATCCCATGACTGCACCCAGGCCGCCGCGCGCGGCGATGCGCGCCTCGTCGTTGACGATGCCGGCGAGGGGCAGGCGATGCTCGCCGCCTGGGCCGATACACGCCACGCTAGCGCGTGGCTGGTTGAACTCGGCCTTTAGCTCCTCCTGGGTGGCGTAGATGTCCTTGCCCCATAGGTGGCGCGCGTCGTGCAGCTCGGCGACGCCGTCGCGGATGACCAGGCTGACGGGGTGGGCCGCCTGACCGGTGACGATGATGCCGTCGTAGCCCGCGTAGCGCAGTTGTGCGCCGAAGCGACCGCCCGTGTTGGACTCGCCCCAACGGCCCGTCGCGGGCGATAGGGCTACCACCACGTGGCGGCCGCAGGCTGGCGCGGCCGTGCCGACCAGGGGACCGGTCATGAAGATGAGTGGGGCTTCGGGGCTGAGCGGCTCCGTCGCCGCGTCCGTCATGTCCCACAGGTAGCGCGCCGCGAGGCCGCTACCGCCGATGTAGTCGCGGACGTAGGCCTCGTTGAGAGGCTCGTCGTTCATGACGCCACGGCTCAGATCCACTCGGAGCAGCTTACCCAGATAGCCATGCATAGTCGTCTGCCTTAACGAAGCCTGGAGAATGGGGACTAGAGATTGGGGAATGGAGACAGGTCTCCAATCGCCAATCCCTAATCTCTTCCCTAGTTGGTGGGCGCTTCGGCGCTGGCCTTGGCGCGTTCTTCTTCCAGGAGCACACGGCGCAGGAACTTGCCGACCTGGCTCTTGGGTAGCTCGGTGCGGAACTCGACGCTCGAAGGGACCTTGTAGGGGGCCAGTTGCTCGCGGCAGAAGGCGCGAATCTCGTCCTCGGTCGCCGTCTGGCCCGGCTTGAGTACCACGTAGGCCTTGACTGTCTCGCCGCGAGTGGGGTGTGGTACGCCGGCGACCACGGCCTCGGCGATCTTGGGGTGCTTGAAGAGCACCTCTTCCACATCGCGGGGGTAGATGTTGTAGCCCGATGCGATGATGAGGTCCTTCTTGCGGTCGACAATCTTGAAGTAGCCGTCCTCGTCCATCTCAGCAATGTCGCCCGTCTGGAGCCAGCCGTCGGGGGTGATGGTCTTGGCCGTCTCCTCCGGCTTCTCCCAGTACCCGGCCATCACCTGGGGGCCGCGAATCCACATCTCGCCCGGTGAATTGACGGGTAGGTCGGCCCCGGTCTCCAGGTCCACAATCTTGGCCTCTACGTCGGGGAAGGGAATGCCAATGCAACCGGCCTTACGGCGGCCGAAGACCGGGTTGCAGTGGGTGACGGGGGCCGCCTCGGTCAGGCCATAGCCTTCTACCAGCCGCCCCCCTGTTACCTCGCCGAACTTCTCTTGCACCTCGATGGGCAGCGGCGCTGAGCCAGAGATACAGGCCTTGATGGAGCGCAGGTTGAACTTGTCGCGGTCCTTGTGGTTGAGGATGGCGATGTACATGGCCGGGACGCCGGGGAAGATCGTTGCGCCTTCCTTGGCGATGATGTGCATCAGCATCGGGATGTTTCGGGGGTCGGGCACGATGAGCAGCTCAGCCCCCTTGTGAATACCGAAGATCATGCAGATCGTCATGCCGTAGACGTGGAAGAAGGGGATGGCGGCCAGCATCTTCTCCTTGCCGTCCTCGGCGCGCGGCATCCACGCCTTTGTCTGAAACACGTTGGCGATCATATTGCGATGCGTCAACATGGCCGCCTTGGGGACGCCGGTCGTGCCACCTGTGTACTGCAACAAGGCTACGTCGTCGGGGCCAACCTCCACCGCCGGTGGCTTCCTACCCTGGGCGATCAGCTCCTTCATGTGGTAGACGCCGTTGCCAAGGGATGGCTCGTGCCAGGCCTTGTCCTTGGACTGGGAGCGCTTCACGAGCAGGTTTAAGGGCGTTCCTGTCGCATCGTGGATATAGGTCACGATGGCCCGCTTGGTCGGGGTCTCGGCTTGAATCGACTGGAAGCGGGGGAAGGCCATGTTGTAGATGATGAGGGTCTCGGCGCCGGAGTCTACCAGTTGGTGCTTGAGTTCCGAGGCCGTGTAGGTGGGGTTGACATTCACGACGATGGCGCCCAGGCGCGCCGCCGCGAAGAAAGCAATCACGAATTGGGGGGAATTGGGCAACATGACGGCAACGCGGTCGCCCTTCTTCACTCCCAGGTTGGCGAGGGCGCCGGCGAAGTTGTCGATAGCCTCATCCATCTGGCGGTAAGTCATCTTGCCGCCGACCAATACCCGATCACCGGCCATGTACTTCAGGATGAACTTGAGGGCCGTCTGGTTTGCGTACTTGCGTGCTGCCTCGCGGGCCAGCGTCGATAGTGAAATAGCAGGTACATCTACACTCGCCGGCACACCCGATTCGTAGAATTTCAGCCAGGGCTTCTCCATGAACCTGTCTCCTTTGGCAGTCTGGTTGGCAGCGGCGTGTTGGCCGGCCTAGGGGACGATGAGGTGGTCTAGACCCTTGTCCTTCAATAGTTGTCGATACTTCCCGTACAGAGGCTCGATGGCCGGTAGGAGGGAGAGGACCTTGATCTGCGATCCTTGCAGCTTGATCTGGCCCTTTGCGAGGGCCGACATGAGGTTGACCTTCTTGTTCCAGAACAGGTTAGCCGTGTCGGCCGACATGGTCATCACAATGTCGGGCTTAAGGCCCGTTGGCCCTTGCATAACATCAATGATTGCCC
>JAHCIE010000215.1 GCA_026129385.1 Anaerolineae bacterium | reverse complement strand
CTGGGCAGTGAGTGGGTGCAGCTGGCGCGGCGCTGGACACTGGCCGTCTGGGCCTTCCTGACCATTGGTATCATGCTCGGCGGGGCCTGGGCCTATATGGAGCTGGGCTGGGGCGGCTATTGGGGCTGGGACCCGGTCGAGAACGCCTCGTTCCTGCCCTGGCTGGCGGGCACAGCCTTTCTACACTCGATCATCATCCAGGAACGACGGGGCATGCTCAAGGTGTGGAACATGGTGCTGGTGGCTCTGTTTTTCGGGCTGGCCATCTTCGGCACATTCCTCACCCGTAGCGGTGTGATCTCCTCGGTCCACTCCTTCGCCCAATCGCCCCTCGGTCCCTATTTCCTGGCCTTCATCACCGTGACCTTCCTGGGCTTCCTGTGGTTGCTTGTCAGCCGCTGGCCGCTCTTGAAGGCCGACCATCAGCTGGAGAGCGTCGTCTCGCGCGAATCATCGTTCCTGATGAACAACCTGCTGCTGCTCGCCATCACGTTCGCCGTCTTGTGGGGGACGATCTTCCCCATGATCTCGGAGATCGTCGTTAATGACAAGATCACCGTTGGACCGCCCTTCTTCAATCAGACGACGATGCCCATTTTCGCCGCGCTGCTCATCCTCATGGGCATTGGCCCGCTGACGAGCTGGGGGCGGGCGTCGGTAGGCAAGCTGGTCAGGCAGCTCGTCGCGCCCTGCCTGGCAATGGGGGTCGTGGTCGGTATCCTGTTCCTGCTGGGCGTGCAGAGTTGGGCCCTGTTTGGCTACGCTATCGTGATCTTCGTCCTTGCGGTCCATGCCTGGGAGTTCTACCAGGGGGCGCGGATACGGCGCAGGGCGACGGGTTCGAACTGGCTCACCAGCCTGGCCTTCCTGTTCCGCAGTAACCCGCGTCGCTACGGCGGCTACGTCGTTCACCTGGGCATTCTGATCATGGCGGCGGGCATCATCGCCTCTAACAGCGGCCAGTTGGAGCATCAAGAGACACTGGCGCGTGGCGCGCAGATGCAAATCGGCGATTATACGCTGACCTATGCAGGCATGGAGCAGTTCGCCGAGGACGACAAGGACGTGGTGCGCAGCACGGTGACCGTAGCGCGGAACGGCGCGGTCGTCGACACCCTCTACCCCTCGCGTGACTTCTACCGCGCCAGCCAGCAGCCCCAGACCAGGGTTGCCATTCGTCGCGGCGTGCCCGAAGACTTGTACATCGTCCTCGGCGGCTGGGATAACAACGGCGCGACGGCGACCTTCAAGGCCTACGTTAACCCGCTGGTCAACTGGATCTGGTTCGGTGGTTTGGTTGTGTTCGCCGGCGTCCTGGTGGCGGCGTGGCCCGGCGCGCGGCGTCAGCGGTCGACGGTCACCCTCGCCGAGCGTGTACCTGCCAGGTGACACGAGTATGGGTATGCGACGTAGTGTTGTAGTTGGGTTGGCAGCGCTGGTCTTGCTTGTCGCCCTGGCGGGCCAGGCATTGGCCCAGGGCGGTGTCTCGAGCGCTGACATTGATGCCCGGATGCGAACCATCACCTCGCGCCTCAACTGTCCGCTGTGCCAGGGTCAGACGCTGACCGAATGCCCCCTCCAGGTGTGCGATGAGATGCGCGACTTGATTCGCCAGAAACTGCTGGCGGGCGAGTCGGAGGAGCAGATTCGCATCTACTTCGTGGAGCGGTTCGGCGACCGCGTCTTGAACGAGCCGCCTCGCACCGGCTTTGCGCTACTCGGCTGGGTGACTCCCGTCGTGGCGATTCTGGCCGGGGTGGGCATCCTGGCGCTGGTACTGCGTGGCATGCTGCGGCGGCCACCGCCGCCCACGCCGTCGGCCGCGACAGCGGCTGCCCCCGTGCCGCCCTCCCTGCCACCGTCGCTCCCGAATGAGTATGTGGAGCGTCTCGAGCGTGAGTTGCGAGAGATGGAGTAGGTTGTGGCGAACGAGATTCCCTTGGCCCCGGCGCAGGATGTTGCGCCAGTGACGCCCTCCAATCGGGGGCGGAACATTGCCCTGGTGGTCGGACTGGCGATTATCGGTAGCCTGTTGCTTGTCTCCCTGCTCGGTCTGCGCCAGGCGAACACGCCGCGCCCTGAGGTCGGCCGCCTGGCCCCTGCCTTCAACATGCCACTGTTCGATGGCGGGAATGTGGCGCTGGCGGACCTGAAAGGTAAGCCGGTCGTGGTCAACTTCTGGGCGTCGTGGTGCATTCCTTGCGTCGACGAAGCGCCTGAATTGGAGAAGACCTGGCAGGCATACAAGGATCGTGGCGTCGCCTTTCTCGGCATCGACTATGTGGACACCGAACCGAAGGCGCGCGAGTTTATGCAGAGACACGGCATTACCTACCCCAACGGCCCGGACCTGGGATCGCGAATCAGCTACGACTATCGTATCAAGGGCGTGCCGGAGACCTTCGTTATTGACAAGGACGGCGTCGTACGCTTCGTCAAGATTGGCCCGACGACGGCCGATGAATTGCGCTCCGCCCTTGAGCCACTTCTGAGGTGACGTGGACCAACTCTTCATCATCGTGGCCGGTGTCTCGCTCGTCGGCCTGACCGTCCTGTGGATTCTTCGGCCGCTATTGGGTGGGGCTGAGGTTGACCGCGAACGTAGCCCTGAGGCGAACGCGGTAGCCGATCTGGCCGCCCAACACGAGGTGGCGCTCAAGAGCCTGCGCGACCTGGACAACGACTACACGGCGGGTAAGCTCGACGACGCCGATTACCAGGCGCAGCGGGCATTGCTGCTTAGTGAGGGCGTGGCTATCTTGCAGCGCCTGGATGAGCTGAAGGCGGGCTGGGCCGCATCTGATCCAACGCTGGATACGGAGATCGAGACCGCCGTCGCGGCGCGACGGGTGGTCACACCCTCTGACACCATTCCCCCTCCGACGTGCCCGACCTGCGGCGCGCAGGTGCGTGTGGCAGCCCGCTTTTGTGACCAATGCGGCGCAACACTGGTTGTTCCCACGGCGTCGCCGCCGGTCGCACCATTGCCCAAGTCGGGCTAACCCAATCCTGGATATGAAACCTCATTTGCCATCTTCGATTGTCTCTCGCATTGTGCGTTGCTGGTGGCCCACGCTGGTGGGTGTGGCCCTGGTGATAGCGTGCCTGGCGCTGCTGGCCGATAGCGCCCCCGCCTCGGCCCAGGGAGCGACGCCCCCACCGTCGCCGCCGGCGGGGCGGCCCTCGGCAGCGCGAGGGAGGGAACTGTTCGCCACGAACTGTGTGCCCTGCCACGGCCCCGGCGGCGCTGGCGACGGCGAAACCCTTAAGTCCCAGGGTAAGACCGCGCCTGACTTCACTCAACCCGCCTTTCACAATCAGAAGTCGCCGGTCGATATCTATACTGTCATCGCCGAGGGGCGGATCGCCAACCTGATGCCGCCCTGGAAGGGCCGCCTATCGCCCGACCAGATGTGGGACCTGGCCTACTACGCCTGGTGGCTCGGCACGGGTAGCGCGACTCTCACGCGCGGTCAGGGAGTGTGGCAGGCCGAGTGTTCAACGTGCCACGGTGCGAGTGGCGCGGGGGTGCAAGGCGTCGATCTCAGTCAGGCCAGTCGTGCTATCGCCTTCAGCCAGATGGACCTGGCGAGCCGGGGCGCGACCGTCAAGGACCACGCGCCGGTGTGGTCGAAGCTGTCGCCGACCGACCAGGCGGCGGCGCTGGCCTATGCCCGCAGCCTGGGCTTCGACGCGCCCGCCGCTCCGGCCTCGAATGGGGCGATTCGGGGCACGATCCGCAATGGCACGACCAACCTACCTATCACGCCGGGTCAGGTGGTCAGCGCGACCCTGTACTCCTTCGTCGGAACCGCGCCCCAGGCGCCGGTGATCGCCCCGGTCGACGGCCAGGGAACCTTCAAGTTCGAGGGGCTGACCGCCGGCGAGGATTACAACTATGGCGTCGGCGTGCTCTACAATGGTATCCAGTACTTCAGCAACCTGGTCAAGCTGACCGCCGATCAGCCCAATCAGACGCCGGAATTGAAGGTATACGAAACGACGGCCACCGACCCCGGCATGCGTATCGGTCAGGTCCACGTCATTGCTGAGTTCCTGGATGCCAAGACCCTGCGCGTGGGCGAGCTGTTCGAGGTGCAAAACCCGGCCCAACGGACCTTCCTGGCCCCACCGGGTGGCGCAACCTTTGAGATTGGCCTGCCACCGGGCGCGACCAACATTCGCTTCCAGGATGAGGAAATCGACGCAGCCTCGATTCGCGATGGCACTACTCTACGTCTCAACCTCCCCTGGAATCCTGGCTCGCGCCAGGTGTTGTTGGCCTATGATCTGCCCTACAACAACAGCCTGCGCCTGACCCGCGCCTGGCCGTATCCAACGGGTGAGGTCAACGTTCTAGTGGAAGACCTGGGCGTGCAGGCGTCGGCTGATGGCCTTCAGGCCAAGGCCCCCATGAACACGCCCAACGGCGGCCGCTATCTTACCCTGTCAGCGCCGTCGTTGGCGGCGCGGCAGGCGGTAAACCTGACGTTGAGCGGCGCGCCGCGCACCGATGCCCCGGCCGCGGGCAGCGCGAACTCGCGCCCGTCAGGCGCGACAGCGGCTGTACCCTCGGCTCGGGTACAGGCGTCGTATCAGGTGGGGCTGCGCTGGCTGGGTGTGGTCCTGGCCGCCCTCGCCGTGCTGGCCTTTCTGGCCTGGCCACGCCTTCGCCCGTCGCTGGCGGCGGGCCGTCGCGAGAATCTCGCCGCGACGCAGGAGCGACTGCTCGACCATCTGGCCGACCTGGATGATGCCTACGCTCTGGGGGAGATGGGCGAAAGTGACTACGTGGTACAGCGGGCGGATACGAAAGCGCGCCTGGTGGCTGTTATGCGTGCGCTGCGCCCTCAGGAGTGAGAGCGATGCCTCCGTTTGTGTGGATTGTTTACGGCTTGACGCTAATTACCGTGGGCGGTTACGCCTACAGCATTTGGGCGCGGCGAACGCGCTTGACCCGCAGCATGGAGAAGCATGATGACCATCGACCCCAGTAATGTCACGGCCTTTGCCTTCGGGCTGGCCTTCCTGGCGGGCCTGGTGTCGTTCCTGTCGCCGTGTGTCTTGCCCCTCGTACCCGCTTATATCGGCTACCTGGGGGCGAGCGCCATCGGGGTCGGCGGCCTCGACGGAACAGCGGCCTCCACCCTGGACGTGCGCCGCCGCACGATGACTAACGCCCTGTTCTTCGTGTTAGGCTTCTCGTTGGTGTTCATCCTGCTGGGCGCGACGATTGGCCTGCTGGGCTTTTTCCTCCAGGACTTCATCACGGGGCTGGTGCGCGCCGGCGCGGCGCTGCTCATCGTATTCGGGGTGCGCGTCGCTGGTCTGCGCATGAGCCTGGCGCGCTGGTTCCTGCTGGCGGCCCTCAGCGGCCTGGTCATGTACCTCATCAAGGTGGGGATCCCGCCCACCTTCGAGGTGCGCGGTGTCATGGATGCCCTGATGGTCTTTTGCCTGGTCATGTGCGCCGCCGATATGCCCGCGCCCTACCGCCTGCCATTGGCGGTTGGGGCGGCGGCTTTCAACTTCTTTGGCAGCCCCTTCGGCCTGATAGGCCCGTTGGGAGCCAGCGGCCTGACTGCTGAACCAATTCGCCTGCTGGCGCTGCTGTTCGAGACAATGCTGGTATTTCTCATCGGTATGTTCGTCTCGCAGACCGACCTCTTCTTCATGGAGAGGCGTTTCGAGATGCGCCATTCCCCCGGCAGCGGCGGCATCTGGCCATCGATGCTCATGGGGGCCATTTTTGGGGCGGGCTGGACACCGTGCGTGGGGCCGAACCTGGCCGCGATCTTCATGCTCGGTTCCGAGAGTCGCACGACGCTGCTGGCGGCCGGGCTATTGGCCGTCTACTCGATGGGCCTCGGCCTGC
>JAHCIE010000214.1 GCA_026129385.1 Anaerolineae bacterium | reverse complement strand
GCGAAATCCGCCGCATCGAGGGTAGACGTGGATGACAGCATAGTTTTACGCCGTAGTGATAGAGGCCGCCTGGCCGAGACTCAGTTCCTCGACGCTCTGCTGGCGCATCAGGAACTTCTGAATCTTACCGGTGACGGTCATCGGGTAGGTATCGACGAACTTCACGTAGCGCGGAATCTTGAAGTGGGCGATCTGACCTCGGCAGTAATCGCGAATCTCCTGGTCCGATGCCATCTCGCCGTCGCGCAGCTTCACCCAGGCCATGATTTCCTCGCCGTACTTGACATCGGGAACCCCAATCACCTGCACGTCGGCGATCTTAGGGTGGGTGTACAGGAACTCCTCGATCTCGCGCGGGTAGATGTTCTCGCCGCCGCGAATGATCATATCCTTGATGCGGCCGACGATATTGACATAGCCCTCCTCGTCCATCACCGCCAGGTCGCCGGTGTGCATCCAGCGCGCCTGGTCGATGGCCTGGCGCGTCCCCTCCTCGTTGCCCCAGTAGCCGAGCATGACGCTATAACCGCGGGTGCATAGCTCGCCCGGCGCGCCGAGGGGGACGATCTGGCCCGTGGCCGGATCGATGATCTTGACCTCGACGTGAGGATGGACCTGGCCGACCGTACTCACCTGCTTTTCCAGCGGCGCGCCGACGCGAGTCTGGAAGCTGACGGGGCTGGTCTCGGTCATGCCGTAGGCGATCTCCACCTCACGCATGTTCATCAGGGATTGAACCTTCTTCATCACTTCGGTGGGGCACGGCGCGCCCGCCATGATGCCGGTGCGCAGGCTCGACAGGTCGTACTTACTGAAGCGGGGATTGTCTAGCTCGGCAATGAACATGGTGGGCACGCCATAGACGGCCGTGGCGCGCTCGGCCTGTACCGCTTCCAGCACCGCCACCGGCTCGAAAGCCTCGCTGGGATAGATCATAGTCGCGCCGTGGCTGATGCAGCCCAGGTTGCCCATCACCATGCCGAAGCAGTGGTACAGGGGCACGGGAATGACCAGGCGGTCACGGTCGGTGAAGTTCATGGTCTCGGCGACGAAGTAGCCATTGTTGAGAATGTTGTGATGGCTGAGGGTCGCGCCCTTAGGATAGCCGGTCGTGCCAGATGTGTATTGGATGTTGATGGGGTCGTCGAACTCCTGCTGGCTCTGCCGCTCGGCCAGGTCAGTGGCCGTCACCCACTGGGCAGCCGCCATCACATCGTCCCAGGCGTAAACGCCCGCCATCGGCCCCGCCCCCAACCGGATGACAGCGCGCAGGTCGGGGAGGCGCTGCGACTGGAGCTGGCCTGGCTGGGCGCGCTCCAGTTCCGGCGCCAGCGTAGCGATCATCTCTAGGTAGTTCGCGCCACGGAAGGACGGCGCGGTGATCAGGAAGCTGCACCTCGACTGACGCAGGGCATACTCCAGCTCGTGCAGGCGGTAACTTGGATTAATGTTGACGAGGATGGCCCCCAGCTTGGCGGTGGCAAATTGGGTGATGCACCACTCGGCGCAGTTGGGGGCCCAGATACCGATGCGCTCGCCCTTCGCGAGGCCCAGAGACATCAGGCCGCGCGCCAGTTGGTCCACCTGGGCCTGCAGCTCGTGGTAGGTGTAGCGCAGTCCCTGGTGGCGCGAGACCAGGGCCTCGTTGTCCGGGTACGCCGCCGCCGTCTGGTCGAACATATCGCCGATGGTCATGCCCAGGAGCGGCTTCTCGCTCACACCGTTTGTATAGCTCCACTGCCGCGACGCCATGGACTCCTCCTTCACGGGCCACCCGCCGCCCAGCCACGGAAACAAGAACCGGGATGACTCATTATACGAGACTGGCTCAACAAGGCAAGGGCGATTGCTACCGACATGGCCGGCCGTGGGTGCAGGCTGTACTGGCGTCCGCATGCTGCGGATACGAGGCCTGGGGACTCTCCCATCGCTAGGCTCGCGGGCCGAAACGCTGTGGTTGGAACAACTCGATGGGGTGGCGCGTCGCGCCGTCCGTCGCCAGATCGGCCAGAATCTCGCCGACGACGCTGCAGAACTTGTAGCCGTGACCGCTGAAGCCCGCCGCGATGGCGACCTGGGGCGCGTCGGGCAGCGTGGTGATGACGAAGTGCTCGTCGGGCGTGTTGGTGTACATGCAAGTGCGGGCCAGCAGCAACGACCCGTTGAGGGCAGGGATACGCCGGGCGATGGCCTCCCGCATACGCTCGACCTCGTGCTCGTGGACGCTGCGGTCGATGGTGTCTGGCGCGCAGAAGATGCGCTCACCCGGCGCGCGATGGTAGGCCACCTTCGCCCCACCCAGCGGGCCGTCGTGGGCCGGGAAGCCATAGAACGACACGTCCGGGCTGACCTCCCAGATGTAGATAGGGAAGCGGCCCACCTCGAACGGCTCGATGCCGCCTACCGGGTCGAACCAGTAGAGTACCTGGCGCTCGACCGCCAGCGGTAGCCCCAGCCGCGCCAGGAGCGACGGCGCCCACGGCCCCGGCGAGATGACCAGCCGCTCGGCCTCGTACGTCCCGCGCTCGGTGGTCACGCGCACACCGTCGCCGCCGGGCATGGCCTCCCACGCCATGGCGGGTTCCTCGAAATGCAGGTCGGCCCCCAGACGCGCGGCGCGGTCCAGATGGACGGCCACGCTGGTCTCGGGGCGCAAGAAGCCCGCCAGCGCCTCATACAGGGCAATCTCGCCCGGCGCGGGGCGCAGGGGTGAGAAACGGCGCTGTATCTCGGCGGCGTCCAGCACGGCGTGGGTCAGGCCCCACTCCTGCGCGCTGCGAATGCTGCCCGCGACGACCTGGCTATCCGGCTGGCCGATCATCAGGCCGCCGGTGATGGTCAGCACCGACACGCCCGCCTCCGCTTCCAGCTGCCGCCACAACTCGTAGGCGCGCCGCAGCAGCGGCACGTAGGCCGGGTCCTCGAAGTAGGCCTGGCGAATGATGCGCGACAGGCCGTGGCTCGACCCTTTATCGTGGGCGGGCGTGTGCCGCTCCAGGCCCAGGACGCGGCGGCCGCGCCGCGCCAGATGGTAGGCGGCCGCGCTGCCCATCCCACCCAGGCCCAGGACAATCACATCGTGGGTTCGAGGCATACTGCCCTCCATAGCGCAGACAGCCTTAGTTTCTCTCCCCTGGGGGAGGGCCAGGGTGAGGGTCTGTCCGCAATCATCGCGTGTCGGTCTTGAAGGCGGTCTGGCGCGGCGGTCATTGTCAGCACCACCTACACCGCTCCGCCAACGCGGGGCAATCGCAGCGTCTTGATGAGGTCCAACAGGCGGGCTCCCCCTGCCTTGTTGCCTCCCTGCCCGTCTGATGGTACGATTCGCGCAAGGAGGCGGCAATGCCCTTGGCATCCTTACGCAACTCAACTCTGTCCGATCTTGAGAGGGACATCAAACTCGCCTTCGATGAGCTCGACTGGCACCAACTCACTGTCTTCGCCAGGCTATCCCCCGAACAGCGGTTACAGGCGATGTTTGACCTGTGCGACTTCGCCCGCGACCTGATTATTGCCTCCGAACGACAGCGTAACCCCACCATCACCGACGAGGAGCTCGCTGCTCGTATCCGATTCAGGACCCGTCTCTCTCATGCTGCCTAAGTCATACCGCGAATTCGCGGCCTCTATCATCCGAGCGCTCGATGGGCTGGACATGCTCTACGCGATTGGCGGCTCCTTCGCGAGTAGCCTTTACGGTGAGGCGCGCACAACGGCCGACATCGACATTTCCATTGTTCTGCCCTTGACCGATATCCAGCGATTTGTGACAGCCATGCAGGCCGCAGGCTACTACGCGGTCTTCGACGACGTGCTTGTGGCTCTGACACACGGCCAACCCTTTAACGTCATCGATCCAGAAAGCGGCTTCAAGGCTGACATGTTCATTGTCCAGCCCACTCCCCTGGAGACTTCTATTCTCCAGCGGCGGCGGAAAGTAGTCTACGATCCCCAGACACTCCAGACGGCCAGCCTATACTCGCCTGAGGATGTCATCGTCTACAAACTCAAATACTACCTGATGGGCCAATCCCAGAAACATCTTCGGGACATCGCTGCTATCCTGGTCGTCCAGGGCGATTCACTCGACTACGGCTACATTACCGGCTGGGCTGACCAGTTGGATGCGGTAGATGTCTGGAATGGACTACTCGCCGAGTATAGGCAGCGCCTGACGTAACCGTTGGGCCATTCAGGCCTGGCGGATGATGCGCGACAGGCCGTGGCTCGACCCCTTGTCGTAGGGGGGCGTGTGCCGCTCCAGGCCCAGGACGCGGCGGCCGCGCTGCCCATCCCACCCAGGCCCAGGGCAATCACATCGTGGGTTTGAGGCATACTGCCCTCCATAGAGCGGATCACTGACTACCGACCGCACCCGACCTGACATTACCACTGCGCGCCGGCATTTGTCAACCCATTACCCTTCGGTAACATTTTCATGTGATTTGGCAGGCCCCTCACGCCGACCGGTATTGGCAAACGCCGCCGGATTGGGTCCTTCTACCTGGTCCTTCGTGCTTCGTGTTCTTTACACCACGCGCCAACGGGCGTACAATCGGGGGAGTGCGGCGGCGATGACACTGCCCGCCTATGGAGAACGTTCCCCCATGACACTGTCGTCACCCCTTAATCTGGCCGTCGTCGGCCTGGGCCGCATGGGCAAGCTCTATGCCCAGACCGTCGCCACGCGAGTCAGCGGCGCGAGCCTGTACGCCGTCGCCGACCCCAACCCCGCCGCCGTCGCCGCCATCCGCGACCAGCATCACGTACCCGTCACCGCGACCGATGCCCGCGACCTGTTCACCCGCCCCGACATCCACGCTATCCTTATCGCCACGCCCACCAGCACCCACGCCGATCTGGTCATCGCCGCCGCGCAGGCGGGCAAGGCCATCTTCTCCGAGAAGCCCCTGGCCCTCACCATCCCCGAAACCCGCGCCGCCATCGCCGCCGTCGAGCGGACGGGCGTGCCGCTGCAAGTCGGCTTTAACCGCCGCTACGACGCCGCCTACCTCAAGGCCAAGGCGTTCATCGACGAGGGGCGCATCGGCCGCCCGGTGACGGTCAAGTCCGTCGGCCGCGACCCCTTCTGCCCCCGCGCCGAGTTTGCCGACCCGGCTAAGAGCGGCGGCCTCATCATCGACATGGGCATTCACGACTTCGACGTGTCCCGCTGGCTGATGGGCAGCGAGGTCGAGCGCATCTCGGCCGAGGGGACGCTGGCCGTGTGCGATACCCTGGCCGCCGTGGGCGACATCGACAACGCTCTGGTCAACCTGCGCTTCGCCAACGGCGGGCTGGGCAACGTCGAGGTCAGCCGCCACGCCTTCTACGGCTACGACATCCGCACCGAGATTCTCGGCTCCGCGGGCGGTATCAACATCGGCGGCTACCAGCACCTGCCCGTCCTGTTGCTCACCCGCGACGGCGCGCAGCACGATGTCCTGCCCTACCTGATGGAGCGCTTCGGCCCCGCCTACCAGGCCCAGATTCAGGCCTTCGTCGACGGCGTGCGCGAGGATAAGCCCGTGTCGCCCGGCGGTGCGGACGCCCTGGCCGCCCTGGAGATTGGCGTCGCGGCCACCCTGTCCGCCCGCGAGGGCCGCCCCGTCACCCTGGCTGAGTTACGATAGAGGACCAACGATGCGCTATACCCCGGATAATCTAGTCATTCACCCCGGCGGCGCGCCCGATCCCCAGGTGGTGGTCGAAGTCACACCGAAACTGGCCGGCTGGGAGTTTATCTACTTCCAGGTGCGTCGACTGCGCCAAGGCGAGACGTGGCCCCACGCCAGCCGCGACCACGAGTTAGCCATTATCATGCTCGGCGGGCGGGTGACGGTAGACAGCGACCGCGGCCGCTGGGCGGGCGTCGGCG
>JAHCIE010000213.1 GCA_026129385.1 Anaerolineae bacterium | reverse complement strand
CTGGAGCAACATGCGACCGGCGACCCGGTGGTCCATGAGACGGAGGCCGTCGCCGCCCAACGCGACGCGCCCATCGTGGACGAGAGCATCGCTCCCGCCGACGCGGTGACGCTGGCCGACATTCGCCGACTGGCCGAGGCGCTGGGCATCTCGCGGGTGCGTCTGGCCGAGACGCTAGAGCGCGACTACGGTGTGGCCGACCTGAACGCGCTCGACAACGCCCAGGCCGCCGCCCTCCACGCCCGCCTCACGCGCGCCCGGCGACAGACACCACGGTTGAAGGTAGCAGGGTGATGCGCCTAACCGTCAACCTTCAACTCAAGAGGCGTCCATTGTCCCCCGACCAGCCCCACCACCTCGCGGTGGCCCGCGTCGCGCAGCAGGGCCGCGCCCTCGCGGAAGCGGTACGCCACCTGCTGCGGCGTGTGGGAGTCGCCGCTGAGGCACATGGGGATACCTAGCTCGGCGCAGCGGCGGGCGATCCACGGGCTGGGGAAGGGCGACGGGTTGGCCTTGCGCCAGCCCGACGTGTTGAGCTCGACGATCTTGCCGCTGGCGGCGATGGCGACCAGCGTCTCCTCCACCGCGTCGCGATACCACGCCGCGTCCTCGCTGAAGTAGCGATCCCCCACATTGTACATCTTGATGCGGTCAATATGGCCGAGAATGTTGACTTCGGGAACCTGGGCCGCCTCGCGCACCAGGGCGTAGTAGTCGGCGACGAGGCGGCGGGTGAAGCCGCCGTAGAGCCGCGCCAGGCCATCAGCAAACACGCCGGGGCTGGCCTCGAAGGCCCAGGGGCGGTCGTCCAGCTCCCCCACGTAATGCACCGAGCCGATGAGATAGTCGAAGGGGTAGGGAGCCAGGACATCGCGGTAGAAGGCCATGACGCCAGGGCGGTAGTCGAGTTCCAGTCCCAGGTAGACGTCGATGCGGCCGGCGTAGACGCCGCGCAGGCGCTGGACCTCAGCAGCGTAGGCCGGGAGGCGGTCGAGGGGCATGGCATAGTCGGTCGCCCAGGGCACGGGGGCGTGGCTCGACGCGCCCAGAGCCGGCAAGCCCGCTGCCATCGCGGCCGCCACGTAGTCCTGGATGTCGCCCGCGCCGTCGCAGTAGCGGGAGTGGGTGTGGAGGCTGGGCACGCGGGGCATACGGGCTACTTCTCCCAGGGGTCCTTATAGGCGTCTTCTTCCAGGAGGCGCAGATAGCTGTCGTAGCGCTGCTGAGTGATGCCGCCACCCTCCACGGCAGCGCGCACCGCACAGCCCGGCTCGTGGACATGCGTGCAACCGCTGAAGCGACATTCGGGGATGAAAGGGCGAAACTCGCGGAAGCCCGCCGCAATCTCGCCCTCATCCATCTCCAGCAGGCCCACCTCGCGCAGGCCGGCCGTGTCGGCGATGAAGCCGCCCTCGTGCAACGGGAACAGATGGGCGCGGGTCGTCGTGTGGCGGCCCTTGCCCGTCGCCTCACTGATCTCGCTCACCGCCTCCCCCAGGCCTGGCTCGACACGGTTCAGCAGGCTCGACTTGCCCGCGCCCGACGGCCCCGCCAGCGCCGTCTCCTTGCCCACGAGCGCGGCCCGCAGCGCGTCGATGCCTTCGCCCGTCCTGGCGCTGGTGTACAGGACCGGGTAGCCGATGGCGCGGTACGTCCCGAAAACCTCTTCGGGAATGCCCGGCTCCAACAGGTCGATCTTGTTCACCACGATGAGGGCGTCCAGGCCGTTGTGCTCGGCAATGACCAGATAGCGATCCAGGACACGCAGACTCGGCGCAGGTTGCGCGGCGGCCATCACAATGGCGACCTGGTCAACGTTGGCGACAATGACGTGCTCCTTGTCCTGTACACCGACGTTTAAGCGCGTGCCCCGCACGGCGCGGCGAGCGAGCTTGGAGCGGCGCTCGGCGACCTCGGTGATGAGGCCGCGCCCGTCGTCGCCGATGACGAAGGTTACGATGTCGCCGGGGACCACCAGTGTCTTACTGGTGATTCGCTGGTCGCCACGGACAAGCTTCAGCTTGCCACGAGCAACGGCCTCCACCACATCTCCGTCGGGGGTACGGATGTAGTAGAAGCCGCTCTGGGCACGAACGACGACGCCCTGCTGGGCAACCTGGGGAGTGGACTCGAGTACTACCGGTGAGCGCAAGCGGGAGGCCTCCTTATGCGATCTCAGGCGCGAGAATGCCGCGCCTCTCCAACTCCACCTCTAGATCGGCGGCGGTGGTGAACACAATGCTAGGGATGCCCAACGCCTCGGCGGCGATGACATTGCGCGGCTTGTCATCGATGAACAGGCACTCGTCCGGCGGGCGGCCCAGCCATTCCAGGGTCAGGTGGTAGATCTCGGCATCGGGCTTGGCGAGGCCTACGCGGGCCGAGTTAACCATGACATCGAAGATCGTGGGCAGCTCGAAGAACTCCCAGCGCGGCTCGTAGCCCAGTGTCGCATTGCTGAGCAACGCCAGCTGGAAATGGGGCTTGAGGCGGCGCGTCAAGTCGAGCATGGCCGGGTCCAGGCGTTCCTTGATGAGAAATGCCAGCGGGCCATAGGGCGCATCGGCCGGGGCCATGCCCACCAGGGGCAACGCCGCGCGCCAGAAGTCAGCCTCATCGATCTGCCCCCGCTTCACCCTTTGCCAGCCGTCTGTCTCCCACAACCGCTGGTAGAGTTCCTCAACGCTCAGACCCAGCGCCCGCGCCGCTCGCGCATAGTCCTCGTCGCGATTGTCGTTGAACGTCATGACGCCGTCGTAGTCGAAGATGAGAGCCTTGGTTATCATGCCCTAAATGTACTCTATCCTGGCCGATTTCACAATTTACCCCCGATTCCCCATATCTTGCAGTTGACAAGGTGCGTTATCTCGTGTAGAATGGCAGCAGTTGTGTCGACAATCGCCATGAGATAGCAGGACCGCCATGACTCGCCAGGGTCGCTCGATTATCGTCATTCTTAGCAGCCTCCTCGTACTTGTACTCGAGGGGGTTAGGCGCGCTGAGGGGCGGTAGCGACCGCACGGCAAGGTCACACACGAAGGTGCTAACGACCCCTCAGCGCAAGCCGAGGGGTTTTTCGTTGCACGAACATAATCCCATCGTGCGGCCACTGAGCCGCCATCGGTAGGTCAACGACGCCTCCACTTCCGGCGCACCCGTCTAGCGGGCGCATCCCGCGTGGGGGCGTCGGGATTCTGGCAATGCCCCGCCAGCGCACCAAGCCGTTCATCGAACCAACGGAGGAACTATGCAGCGAACTGGCGCACAGATTGTCTGGGAAGTTTTGACGCGCGAGGGGGTCGATACCATCTTTGGCTACCCAGGCGGCGCCATCCTTCCGACCTATGACGCAATGGTTGACTACCCCATCCACCACGTCCTGGTACGCCATGAGCAGGGCGCATCGCACATGGCCGATGGCTACGCGCGGGCGACGGGTAAGGTGGGCTGCTGCATCGCCACCTCCGGCCCCGGCGCGACCAACCTCATCACCGGCCTGGCGACCGCCATGCTCGACAGTACACCCGTCGTCGCCATCACCGGCCAGGTGGGAAGTAAGGCCATCGGCACCGACGCCTTCCAGGAAACCGACGTGACTGGCGTCTCGATGCCCGTCACCAAACACAACTACCTGGTGACCGACGTACGCGAACTGGCCCAGGTCCTGCGCGAAGCCTTCCACGTGGCCCGTAGCGGCCGCCCCGGCCCGGTCCTGGTCGACATCGCCAAGGACGTGCAGCAGGCCACGACCGAGTTCGAGTGGGATGACCGCCCCATCCGCCTGCGCGGTCACCGTCCACGCGCCCAGGCCCTCAACGAGAGCATGAGCCGCGCGCTGGAGCTCATCAAGGCAGCCAGGCGCCCGGTCATCCTGGCCGGTCATGGTATCATCCTGTCCGGCGCGTACAATGAGGTGCGGGAGTTTGCCGAAAAGACTAACACACCGGTTGCCCTGACCCTGCTGGGCATCAGCGCGTTCCCGCGCTCCCATCCCCTGTGTCTGGGGCCAATGGGCATGCACGGGGAAGCGTACGTCAACCAGGCCATCCAGGAATCCGACCTCCTGCTGGCCTTCGGCATGCGCTTCGACGATCGGGTGACTGGCACGATCAAGACTTACGCCCCCCACGCTCGCAAAATCCACATCGACATCGACCCGACGGAAATTAACAAGAACATCAAGGTCGATGTCGCCATCATCAGCGACCTCAAGGCCGCCCTGGAGCGGTTGAACCCCCACCTGGAAGCGGGCGACCATAGCGAGTGGATTGCCAGGATTCAGGAGTGGGCCGAAGATACCCACGCCCGTGACATCATCCGCAACGCCCCGACCAGCGAGCGCCTGCTCAGCCCCCACGTGGTCCACGATCTGTGGAAGGCGACCAGCGGCAACGCCATCACGGTCAGCGACGTGGGCCAGCATCAGATGTATGAGATGCAATACTACAGCCACGATCGCCCCAAGACCCTCATCACCTCCGGCGGCCTGGGCACGATGGGCTTCGCACTGCCCGCCGCCATCGGCGTCAAGATGGGTATGCCGGACGAGGAGGTGTGGGTCGTGGCGGGTGACGGCGGCTTCCAGATGACCATGGCCGAGCTGGCCACTGCCGTCCAGGAGAATCTGGACCTCAAGATCGCGATCGTCAACAACAGCTTCCTGGGCATGGTGCGCCAATGGCAGGAGTTCTTCTACGACAAGCGCTACGCCGCGACGCCCCTGTTCAACCCTGACTTCACCAAGATTGCGGGCGCTTACGGTATCCCCGCCTTCCTGGTCGACAACCGCGAGGACGTCATCCCCACCATCGAGAAGGCGCGGCAGACGCCGGGCGTAGTGCTCATCGAATTCCGCGTCGAGATGGAAGAGGTCGTCTACCCCATGATACCGCCCGGCTCGTCCCTGGCGGAGATGATTCGCCGCCCCAAGAACGGCGAGGGAACGACCGAGGTGTCTGACGAGATGAAGCAGGCCGGCATCGGCGCAGCGAGCGTGTAAAGAGGACCAAGGACCAAAGACGAAGGACCAAGGCGCGCCCCCGCGTTTGGTCGTTGGTCCTTCGTCCTTCGTCCGCTATCAAGCGAGTGACCGAACTCGAAGGACGCACCCATGAAGCATATCCTTGTTGCCCTGGTCGAGAACAAGCCTGGCGTGCTGGCCCGTGTCGCGGGCCTGTTCCGCCGTCGCAACTTCAACATCGACAGCCTGACCGTTGGCACCACCGAAGACCCCAGCGTGTCGCGCATGACGATGGTCATCGACTCGACAGCTACTGACGCGAGCGCCGTCGAGCGCAACCTATACAAGCTCATCAACGTCTTGTACGTCCAAGACGTGACCAACGAGCCGTCGGTGATTCGTGACCTGGCCATGGTCAAGGTCAGCGCTGGCCCCGAAAACCGAGGCGAGATTCTCCAGCTGGTCGATATCTACAAGGCGCGCATCGTCGACGTGGGCCAACAGACAATGATCGTCGAGCTAACCGCGTCGCCGTCGAAGGTGGACCAGTTCGTCCAACTGCTGGAACCTTTCGGCGTCCGCGAGATGGTGCGCACCGGTCTCATCGCCATGAAGCGCGGCGACGAGCCGATGTTCCAGGAAGAGACAGACGAGCACGCCCGCGGCGAGTGGCGTGTCCTGAACACGAACTAACCCCGACAAATGACACACTGAACATGGCCAAGATTTTGTACTACCGCGACGCCGAGCTCTCATATATGGACGACAAGACAGTCTCTATCATCGGCTACGGCTCCCAGGGCCATGCCCACGCCGGCAACCTCAAGGACTCCGGCGTCGACGTGCGCGTGGGCCTCAAGCCCGGCTCCGCCACCCGCAAGAAGGTCGAGGCCCACGGCATCCGCGTCACCGACGTGCCCGTGGCCGTGAAGGAAGCCGACG
>JAHCIE010000212.1 GCA_026129385.1 Anaerolineae bacterium | reverse complement strand
GTGGCTGCACTGCACCTGGCGCTCGGCTGGGTTCGTCGGTGACGACGCGGCGGTGGCCTGGGACGCCGGGCGGCCGGTCGGCCTGGCCGTTACCAAAGTCTGGCGGCAGGCGCCGATGGCCGGGCTGGACGGCACGACAGGCTTTGTTAGCGCGCGGGCCGTCCGCCCCGACGCGCGCTGTCAGGGTATCGGCAGTCGCCTGTTGGCGTGGGCCGAGGCGCGTCTGCGGGGCGAGGGTGCGCACCGACTGGTACTCGGCCGTGACGTGAATGCCCTGCTGTGCGGTGTGCCGGAAACGACCGGTGCGTTGCCCTTCTTCCTGGCTCGCGGCTACCAGGCGACAGGACGGGTGTGGGATGTGCAGCGCGACCTGCAAGCCTATACCCCGCACCCGTCGGCCCTCGCGGCGCGGGCGCGCCTGGGCAAGCGTGTGGACATTCGCCCCGCCACCCATGCCGACACGCCGCACCTGCTGGCCTTCCTGGAGCACGAGTTTCCGGGCCGCTGGCACTACGACATCGGCGTGTTCCTGGCCAGTGGGGGGGCGCCGGACGACCTGATGCTCGTGTTTTTCGACGGTGCGGTGCAGGGCTTCGCCCATCTCCATTCACCCTTCACGCGCCACCTGGCCTACGGCACGAACTGGCGACGCGCCTTGACGCCGCCGGCCGGTGGCCTCGGCCCCATCGGTGTGGGCGAGGTCGTGCGGGGTGAGGGTCTGGGGCTGGCGCTCCTCGACGCCGGGCTGCAAGTCCTGGCCGAGCGAGGGACGCGGGGTTGCGTCATCGACTGGACGACTCTCGTGGACTTCTACGCCAGGGTCGGCTTCAGGCCGTGGATTGCTTACGACCAGGCGGAGCAGCGCGCATGACGACAGTGATGGGCTTCGACGCGGGCGGGACCCGCGTGACGGGCTTGCTGGCCGACGCGGCGGGTCAGGTGCTCGGCGAGGGAATGGGTGGACCCGCCAATCCCCGCGCCGTGGCGTGGGACGACGCGCAAGCCGCGCTGCTCACGGCGGCGCACGCCGCCCAAGCACAGTCGGGCCGACCGTGGGCGCTACCCTCAGCCGCGGTCGTGGGCATGGCGGGGGCCACGACGCCGACGTTGCAGGCCGACTATGCAGCGCGTCTCGAAGCGGCGGGCCTGGCGCAGCGGGTGCGCGTGGTAGAGGACGCGCGCATTGCCCTTGCCGGGGCAACCGAGAGTGGCGAGGGCGTGATTCTCATCTCCGGCACGGGTGTCAATGCCTTCGGCGCGGCCGGGGGGCGGACGGCCCGCGCCAGCGGGTGGGGCTATCTGGTCGGGGACGAGGGCAGCGGCTTCGACATCGGCTGCCGCGCCTTGCAGGCAGTAATGTGGGCCTACGACGGGCGCGGCCCTGGTACGTCGCTCACTCCGGCCTTGCTCGCGGCGTGGAACTGCGCCAGTCCGGAGCTTCTCCTCGACCAGGTGTACCTGACGCCCATTCCCCGCGACAAAATCGCCGCACTGTCCCGCGTCGTTGCCGAGGTGGCCCAGCGCGGCGACCCGGTGGCGCGCGCCGTCTACGCCGAGGCGGGCCACCAGCTGGCCCTGGCCGCGGCGGCGGTGGTCCAGCGCCTCGGCCTGGATCCCGCCCAGGCTACCATTGCCCTGGTGGGCGGTGTGTTCAAGGCAGGGGATCTGGTGTTGACATCGCTGCGCGCCACCCTGCACGATCGCCTGGGGGCGACGCCCGCCCTGGTGACGCCGTTGTACTCGCCTGCCTACGGCGCGGTGCGGCTCGCGCTGGTCGACCTGGAGGCGGCGTGACTGCCCTGACCCTACGCTGGCCCGCCGAGATTGAGCCTGGCGACCTGCCGCCCAGTCTGGCGGCTCTGGATACGGCGGTATCGGCGGGTGTGGGCGAGGTCTATACGGCGGCAGTCGCACTGGCGGCGCGGGACGGCGAGGTTGTCTTCCAGCGCGCCTACGGCTGGCTTGATCCTGAGACGCGGCAGCGGCCCGCACAATCCGATAGTCTGTTCGACCTGGCATCCGTCACCAAGCTGTACACGGTCACGCTGTTCATGACCCTGGTGGATGCGGGCCTCGTGGAGCTGGACCAGCCGGTGGCGACGGTCGTGCCGGAGTTCAGCGGGATGCGCGCCATTGGCCGCTTTGAGCATCCCCTGACCGGCGCGATGGAGGGCTATGACTACCCGGCGACGACCGTCGAGGCAGGTCGCGTTACCTTCCGCCACCTGCTGAGCCACACCAGCGGCTTGCCCGCATGGGTTCCGCTCTACCGCCTGGCGACGCGGGAGGCCGCCCTGGCCGCGGTGCTGGCGTCGGATTTTGCTTACCCGACGGGTGCGCGTCTGGTGTACAGCGACCTGGGTCTGATTCTGCTGACCGAGGCTATCGAGCGGCTGACGCGCGAGCCGCTGGCCGTGGCCCTGCGTCGCGGCGTTCTCGACCCGCTGGGGATGCGCGAGACCATGTTCAACCCACCGCCCGATCGCTGGGAGCGTATCGCGCCCACCGAGGTCTGTCGCTGGCGGGCGCGTCGGCTGGTGGGCGAGGTCCACGACGAGAATGCGGGCCGCCTGGGCGGCGTTAGCGGCCACGCGGGGCTGTTCGCACCCGCCGCCGAGGTCGCCATATTGGGGCAGATGTATCTCAACGGCGGGGCCTACGGCGAGATGCGCCTGCTGCGGGCAGAGACGGTGGCCGAGATGACTCGCCTCCAGGCCGAGCAGGACGGCGACCGTCGCGGCCTGGGCTGGATGCTGCAAGGCACGGGCGATTGGCGGCGTCGCGGCCTGTCAGAGACGGCCTTTGGGCACACGGGCTTCACCGGTACGTCGTTGTGGGTCGATCCACCCCGCAAGCTTGTGCTGGTCCTGTTGACCAACCGTGTCTATTTTGGCCGTGACGCGACAGGCATCACCGAACTGCGTCAGCGCGTCTACGATGCTGCCAGCCATGACTGAGCCTGTCGCAGCCCTTCGTCTCCCGCTTGTGATTCTCTGGTTGTTGGCCCTTCGTCCTCGGTCCTAGCTCAAAGGCGACACCCAACTATGGTCATTATTGGTCTCATGTCCGGTACCTCGGCCGACGGCATCGATGTGGCGGTAGTCGATGTGCAGGGTGCGCCGCCCGATGTCGGGGCGCGGCTGCTGCGCTTCGTGACCGTGCCCTGGCCCGACGACCTGCGCGCCGCCATCTTTGCCGCCTTCCGGCCAGAGAGTAGCGCCGTTGATCGGCTGACGGCCCTCGACTTCGCGCTGGGCGAGCGCTGTGCCCTGGCGGCGCGAGCGGCGGCCGACGCGGCGGGCATGCCCATGACGAGTATCGACCTTATTGCTTCCCACGGCCAGACCTTGTGGCACGCCGTCGGCGCGGACGACCCTGTGAAGTCGACGCTCCAGCTGGGGCAGCCCGCCGTTATCGCCGAGCGTAGCGGCGTCACGGTAGTGGCTGATTTCCGCGTGCGGGACGTAGCGGCGGGCGGCCAGGGCGCGCCCCTGGTCGGCTACACCGACTATCTGCTGCTGCGCCACGCCACCCTTACCCGGGCTGTGCAAAATATAGGCGGCATCGCCAATGTCACGGCGCTGCAGGGCGGCTGCGCACCCGAGGCGGTGTTTGCCTTCGACACCGGCCCTGGTAATATGCTCATTGACGACGCGACACTGCGCGCAACAGACGGCGCGCAGGTCTTCGACCGCGACGGTCGGCTAGGTGCGGCGGGGCGGCCCGACGATGCTCTGATCGCCGAGTTGATGCGCCACCCCTACTTCGCGCTGCCGCCGCCCAAGACAACCGGCCGCGAGCAGTTTGGCCGTCAGTTCGGGGCCGACGTCTGGGAGCGCGGGCGCGGGCGCGGCCTGTCGCCGGAAGACATTGTCGCTACCGTCACGAAGCTGACGGCCGTCTCCATCGCCGACGCCTACACCCGCTACGTCGGCGCGGTGGACGAGGTCGTGCTGTGCGGGGGCGGCGCGGATAACCCGACCCTGGTGCGGATGATTGGCGCGGCCCTGCCAGGGGCGCGGGTGCTGCGCTCGGACGACCTGGGCGTCCCGGCCGACGCGAAGGAGGCGATTGCCTTCGCTGTCCTGGCCTACGAAACGGTCCACGCTCGCCCCGGCAACCTGCCGTCGGTGACGGGCGCACGTGGGCCGCGTGTCCTCGGCGCGATCACGCCTGGCGACAACTTCGCGGCGCTGATGCCGCGCATCTATGGGGGTTTGTAACCCATGCACAACCTGGCCCAACTGACCACCGAAGGTGTCAACCCGGCTACCGCTGACATCGATACGCGCTCGACTCTGGAAATCGTCGAACTCATCAACGCCGAGGATCGTAGTGTGGCCGAGGCTGTCCAGCGCGAGTTGCCTGCCATTGCCGCCGCCATCGACCTCATTGTGGCCCGCCTGGCGCAACGGGGGCGGCTTATCTACGTTGGCGCGGGGACCAGCGGCCGGATTGCCGCCATTGATGCCGCCGAGTGCGGACCCACGTACAGTGCGGGGCCGGATCAGGTGACGGCGGTTCTGGCGGGTGGCGAGCGCGCCATGCTCCGCGCCAGCGAGGGGGCCGAGGATGATGCGGCGGCAGGCGCGGGGGAGATGGCTACCCTCAACGTTGGCCCCAACGATGTGGTGGTCGGTGTGGCTGCCAGCGGCCGGACGCCCTTCGTGCTGGGCGCACTGGAGGAGGCGCGACGGCGGGGCGCGGCGACCGTGGGCGTCGTCAACAACGCCGCGACGCCCATCGAGGCCGCCGCCGATGTGGGCATCGCTGTCGTCACGGGGCCAGAGGTCATCAGCGGCTCGACGCGCATGAAGGCGGGGACGGCGCAAAAGATGGTTCTCAACATGCTGACCACGGCCACCTTTATCCAACTCGGCAAGGTCCATGGCAACCTGATGGTCGATGTGGTGGCGGGCAATGCCAAGCTGCGCGACCGGGCGCGACGCATCCTCATCCGCGCTACCGGCGTCGATGACGCCACGGCTGGCGACGCCCTCGCCGCGGCCAACGGGAGCGTGAAGGTGGCCCTGGTGAGCCTGCTGGCAGGCGTCGATGCCACCGAGGCCGCGCGCCGCCTGACGGTGGCTAACGGCTATGTGCGTCGTGCCGTGCATCTGTCCGCATGAACGCGCCCACCCTGCGCTTCCTGACCTATAATATCAAGGCGGGCCGCTTCCACCCCGATGGCCTGGAAGCAGTGGCGCGCTGCATCGAGGCTATGGCCCCTGACATCGTGGCGTTGCAAGAGGTGGACCGGGGCGCGGCGCGCAGCGAGGGCGTAGATCAACCCACCTGGCTTGGCGAGCGGCTCGGCCTCGGCTCGGCCTTTGGCTGTTCCTTCATCCTGCCCGATGGTGGCGAGTACGGCAACGCCCTGCTGTCGCGCTGGCCCATCAGCGCCGTCGAGACGGTGGCGCTGCCTCAACCTGCCGACGATGCGCAACCCTGGGTACGTTGGCTGCGACCTGGCCTGCGACCAATTCGCGAGTCGGAGCGGGCGTGGCGCCTGGCCGGTCAGTTGGGCATCGCATCCGCTCTGCGGCGTTTCTATCCGTGGCGTGAGCCGCGTACCATCCTGCGCGCCACGGTCGCCACGCCAGGGGCATCCCTGGCCGTCCTGGTCACGCACTGGGGTCTCCAGGCTGCCGAACGCGCTGCTCAGGCTGAGGCGACGCTGGCGGCCATCACTGGCGTGCGCGGCCCTCTGGTGCTGGCGGGCGACTTCAATGCGGAGCCGGACAGCGCGGAGATTCAACATCTCCGGACGCGGCTGGTGGACGTGGCCCACACTGTAGGGCTGACGGGAGAGGCGCGGCTTACCTTCCCTTCAGGGCCGACGGGCGCGCGCACCGCCGACGGTTGGGCGGAGGCCATCGACTACGTGTTCACGCGCGGCCTGGCGCCTGTTGTTGTCGGGGTAATCGCCGATACGACTCGCGCGTCGGATCACCAACCCTTGCTCGCC
>JAHCIE010000211.1 GCA_026129385.1 Anaerolineae bacterium | reverse complement strand
CACCAGCCGCTCCCCGCTCTTGGTGAAAGCCTCGACGGAGGGCGTCGTGCGGCTGCCTTCCGCGTTGGGGATGACGACGGGGTCGCCACCTTCCATGACCGCGACGACGGAGTTCGTCGTGCCCAGATCGATCCCGAGCACCTTACCCTTAGCCATTTGTTCCTCCTGGAGAGAGTTACGCTAGGAAATCTTGAGTCAGATGATACCAACCCTTTGGATGAGGGCTGCCTCCCTTCCCTTACCTCCTTTCGAGGCAAATCCGCAATAAAGTTGAGTGACGTACTATAAAGGTTGCCGCGCCGATGCGACCCGATGCTGAGCCGCCACAGACGGCGCGGCGCGGCCCACCCGCGCCGTCGCTCCCAAACCTTGTTGTTGTTGTTCACTCCATTGACAAACATCGTGAATTGTGATATAAAGTTAATGTCTATCGGAGCCATTGCACCTAGAAGGGTAACTCTATTACCGCCGATGTCTACCAAGCATGGCTCTGGCTCCGAACGGCCTAGCGAGCGCCGATACCATGTGTCGGCGTTTTGTTGTTGCCTGGCCCCGGACGCCCCTCGGTTTCCCCCTAGCTGTCCCGTGACCGAATCTCATCTAGGTGGAGGCACCGGCTACGATGGCTCTGACCAACGGCTCCCTAAGTAAGGACTCTCCCGCTCTCCAACTCTTGCTCGCTGAGGCTCGTCAGAAGGGTTTCGTGACCCTCGACGAGATTCTGGCCCTCTTCCCTGAGGGCGAGCGCAATGTGGCCCACATCGACGACGTATACGATCTCTTCGTTGGCCAGGGCATCGTCGTCCGCGACGATGACGCCGAGGACGAGGACCAGGTCGCCGATGACTCCGTCCTTCAGGACGAGACGATTGCTATCATGGAGGCCGACCACGCTTTCGATCTCAGCGGCGTCGACTCCGATGATACGATCAGCCTGTACCTGAAGGAGATTAGCAACATTCCGTTGCTCACCGCCGAGGAGGAAGTCGAGCTGGCGAAGCGCCTGGAGCGGGGGCGCGTCGCGCGGCGGCGGCTGACTCGCAATGGCTGCGCGAACGCGGAGCACGACCGCATGGAGCGCCAGGTGCGCGAGGGCGAGTTGGCCCGCAAGCACCTCATCCAGGCCAACTCGCGGCTGGTCATCAGCATGGCCAAACGCTACATGGGCCAGGGCGTGCCCTTCCTGGACCTGATCCAGGAGGGCAATCTTGGCTTGATGAAGGCGGTCGAGAAGTTCGACTACCGGCGCGGCTACAAGTTCAGCACCTACGCGACGTGGTGGATTCGGCAGGCGATTACCCGCGCCATCGCCGACCAGGGGCGTACCATTCGCGTGCCCGTCCACATGAGCGACCGCATCCGCCGCCTGTACCACGTCTCCCGGCGGTTGGAGCAAGAGCTGGGCCGCGAGCCAACGCCGGAGGAGATCGGCGAGGACATGGAGCTGCCCGCCAAGAAGGTGGGCTGGATGCTGCGCATCTCGCAGCGACCCCTGTCCCTGGAGAAGCCAGTCGGCGAGGAGAAGGACTCCGAGTTGGGCGACTTCATCGAGGATGAAGACCTGCCCACGCCGGCCGAGTCGGCCTCCCACCGCCTGCTGCGCGAGGAGATCGAGTCGGTGCTGGCCGCGCTGACGCCCCGCGAGGCGCGCGTGCTGCAGCTGCGCTTCGGCCTGACCGATGGCCGCAGCCACACCCTCAAGGAAGTCGGCGAGAAGTTCGGCGTTACCCGCGAGCGCATCCGCCAGATCGAGACGGAGGCGTTGCAGCGACTGCGCAACCCCGCCCGCGCCAAGCGGCTGAGGGACTATCTCAGCTAGGCGTGGTCGGTGGTCGGCCGTGGGTGGTTCGCGACAGCATCATAGTCAGGACTCATGGCGGCGGGAGCGATTATTCTCCCGCCGCCGCGCTGTTTGTAGCGACGCTGTGACATTTTTCACACTCGAAGTGTGACCCACCTCATACCCTGGCTATCAAGTATGTCATAGCCAGAGTGTGACGTGAGTCACAGACAAAGTTTCATGACCGTGATAGACTCGCCCCACGTCAATTGTGACCGAGTTTTCGCGGTGATGAACCCGCCCGCTCGCGACGGCTACTGGGCGGACAAGGTCATTCGCGTCAGCGCGACGACCCCGGAACGCGACCGCTATTGGCTACCATCAACACGTTGACACGACGAACATCTACTGGGGGACAATGATCTGGGGCGGGCGATTATCGCCCGCCCCAGATTGCGTCTGCCAGGCCACGATCCTAGCCGCCGAATACCTCTGCCTTCGGCTCCCACACCATGTCAGGGTCTAGCGGGAAGATGGGGCGGCTGATGCGCTTGTACGGCAGGCGCACCAGGTCCTGGTCCACCGCGCCGGGGCTGAGGGCCAGGAAGTTCAGCGGCGCGTTGCGCTTGAGGTCTGGCTCCAGGTAGCCGATCTTGACCACGACAATCTTGTGGTCCAGCGGCTCGACGCCCAGCCGTTGCATGTCGCGCACGAAGTGGTAGGGACGGCGGTGGTGCGACAGGATGACCGTCACGCCCTCGACCTGAATCACGGCCTCCGAGTTGTTGCTCGGCGCAACGTGACGTACCGTAGCCCGCACCGGCAGCGGCTGCGCCGTGCGTGGGTCGAGCTTGCCACCCAGGGCGAGGTCTAGCTCTGCGCCGACGCCCGCCGCCAGGCACGCATCCACAGCGGGCGCGTCGGCCAGCCCGGCGATGAGGGCCGAGGTCACGCCCCGCGCGAGCAACCGTCCCAGGAACAGGGGCACGTCATCCGCGCCGCCCGCTGTCGGGTTGTCGCCCGAGTCGCTAATGAACACCGACGCCTCCGGCGCGGCCAGCGCCCAGTCGATGCACTCGTCGATGCTCCCCGCTCGCACGCCGAAGTTGAACTCCCGCCGCGCCTCCCAAAATAGCCCCGCCAGTCGCTCGGCCTCCCGCACCGCCGCGTCGCGGTCGGTTCCGCTTACGATGGCGACGGCCGACGCGCGCGGCTCATCGGCCCAGGCATAGCCCACCAGGATGGATGCATCCAATACGCCGGGGGCCTCGTCGGCGACGGGAAGCTCGGCGTACAGCCGCTCTCCCGGCTGCCACTCGGTGCTGGTCTTCTCGCCCGGCAGCGCGACGGGGATGGCGACCCGGGCGCGTAGGGGACGCACACCGCGCCGCAGGCTGTCAACAAGTATGGCAAAGGCCTTGGTGCGTGTCTCTAGAGCATCTATGTGGGGCGCGGTACGGTAGGCGACCGCCATGTCCACGTGCTGCGCCACGCGCCGCGACAGGTTGCCGTGCAAGTCGTAGCTGGCCGACAGGAGTGGCTTTGCGCCCACAACCTCGCGCACGCTCTCCATCCAGTCGCCCTCGGCATCGTCCATGCCCTGGACATTCATCGCGCCGTGCATGTCCAGGTACACACCGTCGAAGGGGCCGTGCTCGGCGAGGAGAGCCAGGAACTCGGCCTTGATGGTCGCGTACGCGGACGCCTCCACCGAGCCGCCGGGTATAGAGCGCGCGCGCAGCAGAGGCACGCACTCCACGTCGGGGTAGTCGGCCAGGAATGGATAGCGGTCGCGGGACTCGTCGCCGCGCTGGATCAGAAAATCCCCTAGCCGAGTAGGCAGCGGCGAAAAGGTACAACACTCGACGGCGATGCCGCCAATAGCAATGCGCATGGATGCTCCTTTAACTTGCGAAGGTCCACTCTCCGCCGCGCATGAGCGGCTCGGCGCGACGGTCGGCGGTCAGCCCGTCCACGTCCATTGTCTCTGAGCCGATCATGAAGTCGATATGAATGCGGCTTAGATTGCCGCCCCGCGCCGTAAACTCGTCGTCGGACAGGCTCGTACCACCATCCAGGCTGAACTTGTAGGCGCGGCCCAGGGCGATATGGCTCGACGCATTCTCGTCGAACCGGGTATTGTAGAACATCAGACCCGACTGGGAGATGGGCGAGCTGTGGGGGACCAGGGCGATTTCGCCCAGCCGCGCCGCCCCCTCGTCTGTCTCGATGAGTGAGCTGAGCAGCTCTTCACCGTACCGCGCCTGGTAGTCCACGACCCGCCCGCCGGCGAAGGTGACGCTGAAGTCGTCGATGAGCGCGCCGCCGTAGCTGAGGGGCTTGGTCGCGCGCACCGTGCCGTCCACCCGCACCCGGTCGGGCAGGGTGAAGACTTCCTCAGTGGGCAGATTAGCAGTGAAAGGTACGCCCGCCGCGTTGTTCATCGCGCCGCTGGCCCAGCGGTGGCCTTGGGGCAGGCCGATGGTCAGGTCAGTGCCCTCGCCGCGCAGGCGCAGTGCGTCGTACTGTTTCGCATTCAGGGTCTCACGCCAGGCGGCCAGGCGGCCGAGGTGCGCCTGCCACGCGGCGACGGGGTCGGCGCTGTAGATGCGACAGATGTGGAAGATGGCGTCCCATAGCTGCGTCTCGGCGTCCGCGCCGCTCAGACCCGGAAAGACGCGCTCGCCCCAGGCCGGTACGGCCGCCCCCGCCACGCACCAGTTGGTCTTGTTGCTGGAGATACGCGACGAGACACCGGCCATATTCTCGGCGGTGGCGCGTTGGGCCGCGCTCAGCCGCGCCGCGTCTTGCCCCGCCAGCAGGTCGGGGTCGTCGGCAGTGATGACCAGCAAGGCATCGCCCCGATCGATGGTGGTGGTGGTAACGTAGGGCGGCGCGACCGGGAAGCCACCGAAGGAGTCGCCGGGGGCCAGCTCAAAGCGTTGCTTGATGATGGCCGGATCGCTCCAAAGCACCTCCACCAGCGGCGCGCCCAGGCGGTACGCGATTTCGGCCACCTTTCGCACCAGCGGCGCGGCCTCGATGGACACGCCGCCGCTGGTCGCCGGACCGCTGATGAGCAGGCGCTGGCCGGGCTGCAAGTTGAGGCCGACCTTGATAATGAGGTCGGCGTATTTGGTGAGACTGTGCTCAAAATCAGGGTGCATTGGACCTTCAAGCGGAATGGGATGGCCCGATTGTAGCCCTATCTTAGGCGGCGGTCAAGGGCTACGACGCACTTACAGTAGCACCGCACATGTCACATTGTAGAACGCGCTTCTTCATCACTAACAGCCACCCTATCAGGCCGCCAACGAAGGCTCCTACGCCCAGGCAGAGGAAGATACCACCTATTGCTGTTCCTGCGGCACCTGCCCCAACAGTACCGTAGGCAAGCTGTGCTTCGACCGATTTCAGGGTTGTTCGTTGTTCTTGCGACAGAAGCGACCTCTCCTGCTCGCTGATCGTCTGGGAATTGACCGCTTTGTCCACGACTGAAGGAGGGATGCCAGCAGTTGCAAGAGTGCGTCGTGCTTCAGTGCTAGTAGTCCCCATGCTACTTGAGGTGCCCTGAAAAGATAGAAACACCATCATGCAGCTGAACAGGATGCCCAGAATCGACGGAATCAGTATGATGTATCCAATCACCACAGCAGGTCCGCTCAAGCGATACACCTTCTTTCGGCGCAGTGTACCCTGTCCACAGACTTGGCAAGGAATTCCTTGCTGCATTTTCCCCCCTTTGGTTGTGACGACCTGAGCCAATATAGGAATCTGAGATGAAGGAGGTCGTCATCGTAGGCCCCTAATCTAGTAAACGAATGGTCACTCAGTCCGTTACGCGATGGAGACGGAGAACTGCAATGAAGGATGATGCTTCACCGCATCGAAAATCATTCGGGCGGACAGACCAAGCTTGGAGATCGCAGCGGCTGCCTCTAGAATAGTCTCTGTGGTTGTCGAATCACGTCCCTCTCCCTGAGTACATTCTGTGAGGCTCCGATGAAGCTAGTCACCAGCGACGAGATGCGGCGGATTGAGAGCGCGGCCGAGGCGCGAGGCGTCTCGCTGGCTGACCTGATGGAGCAGGCAGGCGAGGCCGTCGCGGAGGTCATCCTGGGTGACTACGGCCCCGACCCCGGCGTCGTGCTCGTTCTGGTCGGCCCCGGCAACAATGGCGGCGACGGCCT
>JAHCIE010000210.1 GCA_026129385.1 Anaerolineae bacterium | reverse complement strand
GCAACGGATCGCCCAACCGTCGCGCGGCAATGTCCCACAGGGTATCCCCTGCCACCACCACGTATACCACCTGCTCCCGCTCAACCACGTGATTCGGGACGGGCTCGGGGACGACCAGGGTCCAGCCTGGGTGGATGATACCCTGGGGCCTGAACCGCTGGCCGCCCGGCTGCGCGCGCCCCACGTTGGCCACAATCAGGCGCGGGAAGGCGTCGCCGTCGCCGTAGAAGCGCTCGGCGATGGCCCACAGGCTGTCGCCCGCCTGGACGGTGTACGTCACCTCGGCGGACGCCTCGTCCGGCGCCTGGGGTTGAGGCGGTGGCGCGGCATCGGGCGGCGCCTCGTGGTAGAGCACGATGGGCGTCTCGTCGAGGGGCGCAGCGGCCGCCGGTGTCGCCGAGCGGCCCACCAGATTGACGACCACCGCCGCCACGACGGCTCCGTCCACCACGCGCCGCACAAACGGCGCGGTCAGGTGGTCGGCCGCCGCCCGCAGCCCAGCTGCCCAGGCCGCACCGCGCGATAGGGCCTCAGCGCCGACGACCAGGAGCTCGAGCGCCAGGGAGAAGGCCAGCCAGCCCCACAGAAGCCAACCCAGGATCGTCAAGAAGTACAGCACCCCGTCCAGGGGCAACTCGCTGCCCTTGAGGGTCGTGACAACGCCGTCCCAGGTCGGCCAGGTCGCCGGCAGGTGAGGCAGGCCGAGCACCTTGTACAGGAAGACGCCCGTGACCCCAAGACCCAGGATGAGCCAGACCAGGCTCAATCGGTCTTGCCGCGGCTCATCCATGTCAACGTAGGTCGTGCGCATGGCCGTCTCCTCTCCCTGCCCCTACTGGCCCGTCAAAATGGACTGGACTTCCTGAACGCGGTAGCTGTAGTCCACGGCCTGGGTGATGGACGGCAAGGCCTGGGGCGGACCGCCGTTGACGCGATACTCGGCATTGAAGGTTACCGCCAGGCGGACAGGGAAGCCGTCGGGGTAGGCCAGGGACGAGGTCTCATAGGTATGACGGATGTCCGACTCGGCCGGGTGAGGCTTGCCCAGGGAGGTGGTCACCAGGGATTGGCCGTCGCCGAAGTCCCACCGATAGCGGCTCGGCCACAGGCGCACCGAGACCGAGAAGGACGTCCCCCGTCGGCGCGGGTCGTCGGCGGGCACCACCGTGATGGGCACGTCGTCCCCGACCTCAGGCGGGACGTGGACGGTGCGGGTTACGCCGAAGGGCCGTCCGTCATAGCCGTCCACCCAGAACCAGCCCGGCAGATGGACGAGGCCCAGGGCGGGGTTGACCCGCAGCTGTACGTCCGGCAGGCGCACGTGGCCGAGAGCGTAGAGGGCGACCTCGCGGGGATCGGTGCTATCGTCGTCGCCCGAGGGCCGGGGTGAGGTCGAGGACGGCATCGGTTCCAGGCGCACGGCGCTGGTCTGGGGCGACTGGGGGATCCAGACCACGCCGCTATAGTGGTCGTCGACGTAGAGGAGGTAGGGGGTCTCGCCAGGGTGGGCGGCCAGGTCATTCTGCCAGCCGCTGAGGCTCGCGTCGCCGATAGGCGGCGGGGTCAGATACACCAGATGGCCGTCAATGGTCTGGCGGTACATGCCCGTCGGGTCAGACCAGTAGCGCTCCTGCGGGCCGGTGTTCGCTGGCGGAACCGAACCGCCCGAATCATCTGTGCTAACAACCATGCTAGAGGGTGTGTCATCACTGGTTCGTGGGTGAGGGCTAGGTCGGCTGTCGCCAGGCGTGTCACTGTGGATGGAGATCTGAACATAGACACCATCGCGGCGGCTCTCAACGCGGGTCTGAACGTTGAGATGATCGCGGTTGGAATGCAGCTGCGGCCGATCGCTATCGGGACCATCTGCGTAGGCACGCCCTGCGGCAGCCATGATCGCCAGCACAGCGAGCAGTGCCGGCATCAGCAAGACATTCACGCGATTAGTCATGACGCACCGCCTCTACGACCTTCCACTGGCCGTCGATCTTTCTGAGGGTGAAGGACAGCTTCTCGACAATCGGTGGCGACGTTGTCTTGAGCTCGGCTTTTGTGACAGGGTCGACATACACACTCTTGTTGAGGTACTCGTCGGCCACCACCGCTTCGTCGGGCGTCACCTTCGCCAGGGCAATGCGGTGCTCCACGTCGACCTTAGCCGCTTTGCCCTTGGCCTTGAGCTCCTCGACCTGCTGCTGCGCTTGGGCCAACTCGCGTCCGGCCATCACCTCAGGGAAGCGGGAGGTATCGAGGGACAGGTTGGCCTCGGTCAGCACGTCCCAATAGCGGAGATACGCCGCCTGCACCTCGCGGTCGAGGGGCGAGTCCGCCAGGCGCAGACCACCTGGCAGGGTCGGCGTGACGCCCGGCATCGGTGTCGCGGCCGATGAAGACACGGGAGTTGTGGTCACTCCTGGGGTGGCTACAGGGGTTTGAGTCCGTGAGGCCGATGTTGGAACGACCGCTGCCACCGGTAGCGGTGGCTCGACCGTCACGGTCTGGCGGAAGCGGCGGTCCAGCGCGAAGGCCGCCAGCAGCCCCAGGAGGACCACCCCCAGGATGCCCGCTGCGACCAGCCACGGGGATAGCTTGCGAGGGTCGTTGTCCGTCGTCTTGTGAGTCACATCTTGCTCATCCATGGCCGCCTCCTACCGTTCCCCGCGTTCGATGCCGTGACGCACCTCGGCAATGGCCGTGGCCGACACCCGCGCCGACTCGATGCCGACCAGCCGCAGGAAGCCCGTCGGCACGTCCCGCGCCACGTCCACCTGCACCGCCTGCCGTCCCGCGTGCACCGACCCGCTTACGCGCCCTGGTTGTAGGGCCAGGTAGTCGACAGCCGCACTGTAGGCCGCGTCAGGGTCGAGAACCACCTGTTGGCCGAAGCTGTCGCGATAGGCTCGCTCGTCGACCTGCATGGCGCCTGCCCGCGCCGCCGCGTCGGCCACGTTCTGCAGCTCGCGGCGCGCGCCAAACACCAGCCCGCCGTCTAGGCTCACTCCCACCACTGCGAGAAAGAAGGGCAGCATCACCGCCACCCACACCATGGCCTGCCCCGCGTCGTCTCGACCAAACTGGGCGAGCCGCTGCCCTAGCCACCTCATCGGCTGTCTCATGGCGACCCTCCTGTCCCCCAGCGCGAGCGATACAGGTCGACGCGCTCGACGTGCTCGGCGGCGACATCGGCGTGGACCCAGCCCATGAGGGGTAGATCGTCCAGCGAGACGCGGTAGCCCGCCGCGGCGCGAACCGCACCACCACGCTCCAGGGCGCCTGGATCGACGACCAGTCTCAGGCTGCCGTTGGTCAGGCCGTAGCCGTGGGCTACCGCCCGCCCCGCTGCCAGGCCTTGCTCGGCCGCTTCCCCTGGCGACTGGGCCAGCGCCGCCACCCGCGCCGCCTCGCGCGCCACCGCGCTGACGCTCATCCGCGCCTGGATCACGCGGCCCACACCCACGACCCCCAGCGCCAGGAGGAGCAGCAGGGGCAGCACGAGGGCAACCTCGACCAGGGCCGAGCCTCGCTGGTCGGCCAGCCAGCGCCTAAGGCAGACGGCCACGGCGGAAGTGTTCCTTGGTCATGGCCGCTTGGGCATGCAGGGGCAGCGAGGCGTCGCCGACCCAGGGCAGGATGAGGCGCAGCCGCCCCTGGGTCTCCACCATCACCACCTCCCCGTCCTCTGCGCCCCGCACGCTGACTGCCTCGGCGCTTGGTCCCAGCCCGGCCCTCAGCAGCGCCTGGGCGTGGGCGACCCCCTCGCCGACGCTGCGGTCCTCGGCCGCCGCCACCCGCGCCCCATCCTGAGCGGCGGCCAGGACGACGTTCTGGGCGTGGACGAACAGGGCGAACTGCACAACCCCGACGGCGACGAGGATCAGGAGCGGGAAGGCCAGCGCCGTCTCGACCATCGCCGCGCCTGCCTCATCCCGGGTGAAGCGCCGCAGACGTACTAGACGCCCCATCAGCGGCCCAGCCCCTGGATGCGGCCCAGGATGTTCTGGAACACCTGGGTGATCCCGCCGCCCAGCCCCTGGACCGCCGCGATCGCCACGATGGCGATCAGGGCCACCAGGATGGCGTACTCCACCAGCGACGCCCCCTCGTCCTCCTGCCCGAAGCGCTCGAACACGTCACATAGGGCCTGCCGTAGCCACACCGCGTAGAAAGCCACCATCGCCACCATCTCATCACCTCCTTGGGCCTGAGCCCGTTCTCGCTCCCGCCTCACCGCGCCAGCTTCAGCATCTCGAAGATGGCCGGCAGCAGGAGCACCACGAATAACACCGGTAGGATAAAGAGGGCGACCGGGAAGAGCATCCTGACACTCGCCTTGCCGCCCTCCTCGACGATGCGCAGCCGCTTCTGGTCTCGCAGCGACTGGGCCTGCGTCCGCAGCGTCTGCACCAGGGGCGTGCCCTGCTCGTAAGCCGCCCGCACGTGATCCGCGAAGCTGGTCAGCTCAGGCACATCGTTGCGTTCGGCCATCGCCATCAGCGCGCCGGCCAGGGACGACTGGCCGAGAGCCATCTCCCGCACCACGTGACCCAGTTCCTGGGCCACCAGGCCCTGCCCCTCCCGCGCAACTAGGTGCAGCGCCTGCTCCAGAGCCAGCCCGGCCGAGACGGCGATGGTCAGCATGTCCAATACCGTGGGCAGCTCCATCAGCACGTCCAGCCGCCGCTGGGTCAGCCGCCTTTGCAAGTCCCAGTCGGGGGCCAGGAAGCCCACCAGGAAGCCCAGCGCCCACAGCCAGCCCGGCCAGACGCCGAAGGGGTGCAGGCCCAGGACGTTGAGGATTGGGAAGAAGGCCAGGCCGATCAGCCCTGCCACCAGCTTCTCGCCGAAGAACTGGGAGGCCTCGACCTCGGGCCGGGCGATGCGCAGCTTGCGCTCGAGCGCTTCGCCTCCCCCCAGCCCGAACAGGCTCAGGACCGCGCGCACCAGCCGCCCCACGTCGTCCAGGATGGGCCTGAGCATGGCCTCCAGCCAGCGCGAGGCAAACACCGGCTGGCGCGCCGGTGGGCTGACCTGCTCCCGCACCCGCTCGTCCACATTCAGCCGGCGCAGCCGCGCCTTGAGGTCGGGGCGGGGCCGACCGAGGGGCTGGCCCATCAGGACCAGGTAGACCCCCAGGCTGAAGAGGAGGGGCAGGATGACCACGTGGGCGGGCATCCCCGCCAGGTTCAGATGCAGTGGCATCGCGTCACCTCAGGATCCGGCGCTCGGCGGGCAGCCGCGTCAGCCACAGCATCGCCCCGTAGCCGACGGCGATGCTCAGGGCGCACAGGGCCAGGATGACCTGACCCCACGGCTCGTCGAAGACCGCCAGGTAGCGCGGGTTGCTCTGGCGGATGACCACCAGCACCAGCACGGGCATGAGGGCCACCACCCGCGCCGACAGGACCGTCTGGGCCTGGTGGGCGCGCAGTTCGTCCTGGACGCGCAGCTGAGCCCGCGTCGTCTCGGCTAGTTCGTCCAGCACCTGGCTGACGTGGCGGCCGCCCAGGCGGTCGTTGAGGATGAGGGTGGCGGCGACGATGTCGAACAGGGGGTCGGCCAGGCGGTCGCGCATGGCGGTGAGGGCCGGTTCGGCCCCCAGCAGCCCCATCTCGCGGCTCAGGATCTGGAAGTCGGGCCGCAAGGCCTCAGGTCCGACCCGCGCTAGCCCCGCCAGCGCCTCCTGGACCGACAGGCCGCTGCGGATGGCGTCGCGGAGCTGGGCGATGGCGTCGACCAGCGCGGCCTGGGTCTGGGCGCGGCGCTTCTCGTGGCGCTGGGCGTAGTAGGCGACTGGAGCCGTCGCCCCCGCCAGCCCGGCCAGCAGGCTGACCAAGCCCCAGCCCAGGAGGAGTTGAGCCAGGAGGGCGCAGAGCAGCCCGGCCGCCAGGGCAAAGAGGGCGAAGTCGCGGGGGGTGACGTCGGGCAGGCCCGCCCGACGCAGCGCCTCCGCCAGGCCGACCCGCCGCCGGGACTCTCGCTCGGCGCCGACCGACCTCGGGTTGGTCAGGCCCT
>JAHCIE010000021.1 GCA_026129385.1 Anaerolineae bacterium | reverse complement strand
CCGGAGGGCGGCCCGGCTGACACGAGCATCACCACCTGGATTCAGAATCGCGCCAACGAGTTGCTGCGCCAGGGCAACCGCGACGTCAAGCGCATGCCCTACGACGCCGCCTTACGCGCCCCGACCACCCACGCTGTCGATTTCGTTCAGCCCTTTGTGGCCGACCTGGAGAATGTTATCGACATGGCCGCCATTCGCGAGGCGGGCCTCCACATTGGCGTCGATCCTCTGGGTGGCGCGGCCGTGGCGTATTGGGCGCCCATCGCCGACCGCTACGGCCTGGACATCACCGTCGTCAACACCCGGATTGACCCCACCTTCAGCTTCATGACCCTCGATCACGACGGCAAGATTCGCATGGACTGTTCCAGCCCGTATGCGATGGCAGGGCTGGTCAAGCTGAAGGACCAGTTCGACATTGCCTGGGGCAACGACCCCGACGCCGACCGCCACGGCATCGTCACCCGCTCGCGGGGGCTGATGAACCCCAATCACTACCTGGCGGTGGCGATTCAGTACCTGCTGCAACATCGCCCCGACTGGCCGGCCTCGGCGGGCATCGGCAAGACCCTCGTCAGCAGCAGCCTCATCGACCGGGTGGTGGCGGACCTGGGCCGCCGCCTGGTGGAGGTGCCGGTGGGCTTCAAGTGGCTCGCGCCCGGCCTGTTCGACAGCTCGTTCGGCTTCGGCGGCGAGGAGAGCGCGGGGGCCAGCTTCCTGCGCCGCGACGGGACGGTGTGGACCACGGACAAGGATGGGCCGCTGCTGGGCCTGCTGGCCGCCGAGATTACGGCGCGCACGGGGCGCGACCCCGGCCAGCACTACCAGGCCATGACCGAGAAGTTCGGCACGCCCTACTACACACGCATCGACGCGCCCGCCACGCCTGAGGAGAAGCAGGCGCTGGAGAAACTATCCCCGGCTGCCGTCACGGACACTGAGCTAGCGGGCGACCCCATCATCGCCAGGCTAACCCGCGCCCCCGGCAACGATGCGCCTATCGGTGGCCTGAAGGTGGTCACCGATTATGGCTGGTTCGCTGCGCGCCCATCCGGCACGGAGAACATCTATAAGTTGTACGCCGAGAGCTTCAAGAGCGAGGCCCACTTGCAGGCCATCGTCGACGAAGCCCAGCGCCTCGTCAGCCGCGCGCTGGCGTAGGAGGAACCACGGAGGACACAGAAGACACGGAATGCCGAGCAGGGCGCTTCCGTGTCTTCCGTGTTTTCCGCGCTCGGCCCGTCGTGGCTGGCAATACCCTCCCCCGCTCCCCCATGTCGCACAACTGCGACGCGAATCCCCTTGACGCGGTTGGCGCGCGTGATACAATGGCAGCCTGGGTTCTCCGCGCCGACGACGACCAGAGGGGGACTGATGGACACCGCTTACCGTGTGCGCTCGCTTGGTGTGGCCCTGTTCGCCTGTCTCGCCCTGGCCGTCGTTCTGGCTGGCGGGCAGCCCGCTCAGGCGGCCAGCATCGTGTACGTCGTGCCGGGGGGCGCGTCCACCCAGACCGGCGTCAGTTGGGGGACGGCGAAGGACCTGGCGGCGGCTCTGGTGGGCGCCACCCCCGGCGACGAGCTATGGGTCAAGGCGGGAACGTACAAGCCGACGGCCGGCGCAGACCGTAACGCGACCTTCGCCCTGAAGAGCGGCGTGGCGGTGTATGGTGGCTTCGCGGGGACGGAGACGACGCGCGGCCAGCGTAACTGGCAGGCGAATGTCACCCTTCTCAGCGGCGACATCGGCGTGCCCAACAACGCCGGCGACAACAGCTACCACGTCGTGACGGCCAGCGGGGCCAACGGCGCGGCCATCCTCGATGGTTTTACCATCCGGGACGGGAGCGCGAACGGCCTCTCCATCGCCTGCCCCCTCGGCTGCGGGGGCGGCGTGTACACTGAGAACAGCGCGGTCACGCTGAGCAACCTGAGCGTGGTCTCGAACAGCGCCGCCTTCGGGGGCGGTGGCGTGGCCACCGTCAGCGGCAGCCCCACCTTGACCAACGTCATTCTGGGCAGCAATACCACCACCGGCAACGGCGGCGGGATGTTCACCTTCAACGGCAGCGCTCCAACCCTGACCAACGTCACCTTCAGCGCCAACGCGACTACAGGTAGCGGCAACGGTAGCGGCGGCGGCCTGTTCAACTATTCAGGCAGCCGCGCGACGCTGACCAACGTTCTTTTCAGTGGCAACTCCGCCGTGTATGGCGGCGGGATGACCAACTATTTCGGCGGTAGCGCGACGCTGACCAACGCTACTTTCAGCGGCAACATCATCCGCGGCGGCAAGGGCGGCGGCCTCTACAACGCCAACAGCGGCAGCGCGCAGATTCGCAACAGTATCCTGTGGGGCGACAGCGGCAGCGAGATTGTCAACGATAGCGGCGGCAGCGCTACCGTGACCTACAGCCTCGTGCAAGGCGGCTATCCTGGCGCGCGTGACGCCGACCCGCTGTTCATCAGCGCCGATAACCTGCGCCTGCAAGCGGGTTCGCCCGCCATTAATGCGGGCAGCAACAGCTTCGTCCCGACCGGCGTCACCACTGACCTGGACGGTAGCCCGCGCATCGTGGGCGACAGCGTGGACATGGGGGCTTACGAGTTCCAGCCAACCTGCCCCGCCGCCAATCCTGCCACGCTCTACGTCAACATCGCGGTCGTGGGCGGCGTAGCCACCGGCGAGACCTGGATGGATGCCTACCCCGTCTTGTCCCAGGCGTTACAGCAGGCAGCCTTCTGCCCGAATGTGACCCAGGTGTGGGTGGCGCAGGGAGCGTACACCCCGACCGACCGTAGCAACCCGATCGACCCGCGCAGCGCGAGTTTCGCCCTCAAGAGCGGCGTGGCGGTGTATGGCGGGTTTGTCGGCGGCGAGACCGACCTGAGCCAGCGCAACTGGCAGGACTACGTCACCACGCTGAGCGGCGAGATCGGCGTGCCCAACAACAGTGATAACGTCTACCACGTCGTGACGGCGAGCGGGACGGACCGGACAGCGCGCCTCGACGGCTTCACCATCAGCGGCGGCAACGCGGCCAATGGCACGTCCGGCGGCGGGATGGTCAACATCAACGGCAGCCCGACGCTGGCCAACCTGGTCTTCAGCGCGAACTTCGCCAACAACGGTGGCGGCCTGACGAACGAGCAGGGCAGCGCGCCCGCGCTCAGCCATGTTACGTTCAGCAGTAACGGCGCGGTCGGTGGCGGTAGCGGCGGCGGGGTCTACAACTCCGCCAGCAGCCCGACACTCACCAACGTTGTCTTTTCGGGCAACTTCGCCACTAATGGCGGCGGACTCGCCAACGCGAACGGCAGCAACGCCGCGCTGACCAACGTCACCTTCAGCAGCAACGCCGCCATCGGCGGTGGCAACGGCGGGGGGATGTCCAACGTCGGCAACAGTGAGGCCACCCTGATCAACGCCACCTTTAGCACCAACTCGGCCTTCCTGGGTGGCGGCCTGGACAACGAGACCGGCCGCGTGACGCTAACCAATGCGGCCTTCCTGTTCAACTCAGCCGTCCAGGGCGGCGGGGGCGTGGCGAGCTTCAATGGCGGCGTCGCGACGCTAACGAACGTCACCTTCAACAGCAACGTGGCGGCCTACTACGGCGCACTGTACAGCGGCAATGGCAGCAGCGCGCAGGTGCTCAATAGTATCCTGTGGGGCGATAGGGCGACTACCAGCGGCCCCGAGGTCATCGGGGCGACGGTATCGTACAGCATCGTGCAGGGGTCGGGGGGCAGCGGCAGCGCGTGGTGGGCCGCCAGCTTCGTCGTCGATGGCGGCCACAACCTGGACGCCAACCCCATGTTCATCGCGCCGCCGACGAACGCGCGCCTCGGCCCAGGCTCGTCCGCTATCAACGCGGGCAACAACGACTTCGTTCCGACGGGTGTGACCATCGACCTGGACGGCAATCCGCGGATCGTGGCTGGCACGGTCGACATGGGAGCCTATGAGGCGTCGTCGCCGGGGGGCAATCTGGGTACGGGCACGCCGACGCCCACCGAGACACCACTGGCGGCCACAGCGACGCCCACAGCCGTCGCCGGGACTTCGACGCCGGTGGTGACCGTGACGCCCGCCGTTCCCACCGGCACGGCCACGCCGACGGCGACAGCCTCGCCCATCCCGACGAGCACACCGTCAGCCACTGCCACGCCCGCTCCAACCGCCACGCCGACGGCGACAACCTTGCCCATCGCAACGAGCACGCCACCAGCCACCGCCACGCTTGCCCCAACCGCCACGCCGGTCTCGTGCAACCCTAACCAGCCGGGCAGCGTATGCGGGGGCATGGTGATCGTGCGCGCGTTCATCGACTTCCGCTGTGACGGTTTCTTCAACGCGGGGACCGACTGGCCGCTGGCGGGCACGAGCATCACCGCATCGCTGCCGGATGGCGCGATGCGGAGGGCCGTCGTGGACTCGGCCGGTAACGCCCTCATCACGGGCGTCTCGCTGGCGGCGGGGCAGCAGCTCATCGTACGCGCCGACGATCCACGGCTGCCGGCGTGGGTGGCGGCCAGCGGCTTCGACCTGGCCGCATGTGCCCCGACGGAGGTCGCCGTCCCGGTGTCGCGCTTCTCCACGTTCGGCACGGCCCACGTCGACTTCCGTTGGAATATCGAGGCGGGAGCGACGCCGTAGCCGACGCCGGCCGACCTGGCGGTGGGTCGAATGCCAGGCTGTACAGGCGTAGCGATGCGAACGATCGACATGCAGGGGGGCGGCGCGCCTCATCGGCCACGCCGCCCCCACGCCCCACACCGTCAGCCCTAATCTCTGCTCTCCAATCCCCACTCTCTCTGTCCCCCTACTCGTAGCGCAGCGCCTCGATGGGGTTCAATCCGGCGGCGCGGTTGGCCGGGTACGCGCCGAAGAAGAGGCCGACGCCGATGGAGAACAGCGACGCCAGCAGCACCGAGTCCAGGCCGATGGTGGGGTTGAGCGAAATGCTGCCTACCGACATGCCCCCGATGAGGTGCGCCACGCCGAAGGCGATGCCCACACCGATGAGACCGCCCAGCACGCTGAGCACCGTTGCCTCCACCAGGAACTGCATCAGGATGTCGCCGCGCCGCGCCCCCACCGCCTTGCGCAGGCCGATCTCGCGGGTGCGCTCGGTCACGCTGACCAGCATGATGTTCATGATGCCGATGCCGCCGACGAGGAGCGAGATGCCCGCAATCGCGCCCAGGAACAGGGTGAACACGCCGGTCGTAGTGGCCGCCGTCTCCAGAATGTCCTGTTGGCTGAGGACGCTGAAGTCGTTGTTATCGCCGGTGGTATGATGGCGCTCTTCCAGGATGGCCGTCACCTGCTGGATGGCCGCGTCATTCTGGGCCGCATCCACGATCTGGACGTTGATGGTCGAGACGTTGTTGGAGCCGCGGAACTGGCCGCTGCCCGACAGGCGGGCCTGGGCCGTGGTGATGGGAGCCATGACCTGGTCATCCAGACTGCCGAAGCCCGTACCACCCTTCGAGGCGAGAACGCCAATGACGCGGAACGCCACGTTGTTGATACGAATGCTCTGGCCGATGGGGTCGGCGTCGCCGAACAGGGTCTTGGCGACGTTCGCGCCCAGCACGGCCACCGTCGACTTGGCGTTCACCGCCGCCGCGTCGATGAAGTCGCCGCTGGCAAGCTTCAGGATGCGCACGTCCAGGTACTCTGGCGTCACGCCCGTCACCCGCGAGTTGCTGTTCGTGCCCTGGTAGACCACCTGGCCGAAGGCGTTGTACTCCGGCGCGACGGCCTTCACCGCGGGGGCCGCGCCCGGCTCGGCCAGCGCCTGGGCGTCGGCGTAGGTCAGCGTCGCCGCCGACCCCTGGGCCTGGCGCACGCCGCTTGACTGGGTGGAACCCGGCCGCACGTACAACAGGTTCGTGCCGTTGGACTGAATCTGCGCCTCGATGCTGGCCTGCGCGCCGCGCCCGATGCCCAGCATGACGATGACCGCCGCCACGCCGATGATAATGCCCAACATGGTCAGGATTGCGCGCAGCTTGTTCGCTACCAGCCCATCCACTGCGATCTGTAGGGATTCCAAGATGCTCATGAGCGCCTCCCGTTCTGAGCCACGGTCACCTGGACCATGACCGGCGCCTCGCTTTCGCCAGGCGCGCTATCCTGCGGAATGATGTCAGCGGCGTCGTAGGCCATGCCGTCGAAGATGCGAATGGTTCGGTCGGCCTGGGCGGCGACGGCGGGGTCGTGGGTGACCAGCACCACCGTCAGCCCTTGCTGTCGGTTCAGCCGCTTGAAGATGCCCATCACTTCCGCGCCCGCCTTCGAGTCCAGGTTACCCGTCGGCTCGTCGGCTAGCAGCAGCGACGGCTGGGTGACCAGGGCGCGGGCGATGGCGACGCGCTGCTGCTGGCCGCCCGATAGCTCAGCCGGCTTGTGGTCGAGACGCTCGCCCAGGCCCACCTCCTCCAGGACGGCCACGGCCCGCTCGCGGCGATCGCTCGCCCCGGCGTATACCAGCGGCAGCGCCACCTGCTTCCAGGCTGGCACGCGGGGCAACAGGTTGAAGCTCTGGAACACGAAACCAATCTTCTCGTTACGGATGGCGGCCAGTTCGTCGTCGTTCAGGTCGCCGACCTCCACGCCGTCGAGGCGATACGCACCGTCGGTGGGTTGGTCGAGGCAACCGATGATGTTCATGAGGGTGGACTTGCCCGATCCGCTCGGCCCCGTGATGGCGACGAACTCGCCCTGCTCGACGTGGCACGTTACCCCGCTGAGCGCCCGCACTTCCACGTCCCCCATCTGATAGACCTTTGTCGCGTGCTCGATGTCAATGACTCGGTTCAACATACTGTCTCCTATCGACCACGGACCGAGGACGAAGGACCAAGAGGTTAACGTCATCCCTATGCGGTTCGCTTGGTCCTTGGTCCTTCGTCTTTGGTCGTCTGCAAGACCCTCACCCTAACCCTCTCCCAGCGGGAGAGGGAACCGGGGGCTTTATTCTGCGTTCGTCACGGGCCGGGCGGGGGGCCGCCCGCGCCGGGGCCGCCCATTACGCCGGGCACACCCATGCCACCCTGGCGGTTCGTGGTGGTCGTGGTGGTCGTGCCGCTGCTCGTGCCGCTCACGCTGCCGATGATGACCATGTCGCCCGCCTGCACCTCGCCGCTAATCTCGGTGTTGGAGCTATCCGCGCTGCCCACCGTCACCGGCACCTGCACGATCTGGTCGCCGCGCTGGACGTTCAGCACCTTCTGGTTGTTGACGGTCTGGATGGCCTTGGTGGGAACCTTGAGCACACCCGCCTTACTATCGGTGACAATCGCCAGGGTGGCCGTCATGCCCGATGCCAGGCTGTCGTTGCCCTGGGTCACCTTGATCGTCACGGGGTAGTTCACGACGCCGCTCGTCATGGTGGCCGTGGGGCTGATGCTGGTGACCTCACCCTTCAGGGTGACGTTGGGCAGCGCCTCGACGGTGATGTTCACTGCCTGCCCCACCTTGATCTTGGGGCGGTCCATCTCCGACACCGGGCTCTGGATTTGCAGATTGGCGAAGTCGGTGATCTGGAGCGGCGCGCTATTCGTCGTCACTGTCGCGCCGACCGCCGTGTTGACCTCGGTGATGATGCCATCGTAGGGGGCGGTAATCGCGGCCTGCGAGAGCTTGACCTTCGCCTCGTCGACGTTGGCCTGCGCCTGACGCACGGCTACCTCAGCCTGCTGAACGGTCAGCGTGTCGGGGCCGGCCTGTAAGGTTGCCAGGCTCGATTGGGCCTGTATGAGGTTTGACTTGGCGGAGGCGACGCTCTCAGCCGTCGGACCCTGCTGCAGGGCGGCAAGCGACGTCTGCGCCTGGTTCACGCTCTCCTGCGCCACGGCGATGCTATTGGCATCGGGGCCAGCCAGCAAGGTCTGTAGGTCGTTCTGCGCCGTCTGCACGGCTAGTTCGCCGTTGTTGACTGAGGCGCGCGCGCCCTGGCAGCTCGAGTCCAGGTCGCCATTCTTGACACGGCCGCAGATGGAGTCGCGGTTGGACTGAGCGCTCCATAGGCTGTTCTTGGCCTGCTCGATCTTGTTCTGCGCGTTGGCAATCTCGATCGCAGTCGGGCCGGCCTGGGCCTTGTCGAGATTAAGCTGCGCCGTGCGTAGCTTGGACTGGGCAGCGGCCAGGTCGGATGCCGTCGCGCCGCTGTACAGGCCATTGAGCGATGCCTGTGCTGCGTCTACCTTCGCCTGCGAGGCGGCGAGTTCGGCCTCGGTCGCCCCTTGCCTGGCCTGCTCCAGCTTGAGTTGAGCCGACTCCAGGTTGGCCTCGGCCGTCTTGACCGCTAGCAGTAGGTCAGTCGTATCGAGTTGGAGGACCGTGTCACCCTTCTTGACGCTGTCGCCCAGCTTCGCCAGGCTCTGGACCGTACCGCTGGTATGAACGTTGAGATCCGTCTGCGTGACGGGCTGGATGTTGCCGGTTGCCGCGACCGTCGTGGTGATGTTTCCCTTGGTTACCTGAGCGGTCTGAAGGGTTGTGGCCGCCGTGGCCGTCTGCGCCGTGTAGCGTTGGTAGCCGAAGTAGCCGCCAACTCCCAGCAGCGCCAGTAGCGCCAGCCACAACCACCAGCGAGTCTTGTGTGTCTTGCGGGCCATCCGCGTGCCCGGTGCAGCTACGGTTGCCATGCTTCTCTCCTTCACAATGAATAGTTGAGTTATGCCTCAGCCATCTTGGGCGATGGCGCGCCTTTGCGTCGTGGCCCTATCTTAGCCGAACAATCTTCAGACATTGTTAAGGCGGGGTTGAGAGATTGTTGGCGCTCGTGTCGGCGTGAACGGCATGGCGACACGCAAGGCCCCGCCGAGGCAAGTCTGCCTCGGCGGGGCCTGTGGCTCCGCTGGGTCGGTGGCGAGGAAGGGCGTAGGTTAAGGCGTGCGGTCTTGCAGGAACCACCCTTCGGTCAGCTGCGCCACCTCCTCCGGCGCCCGTGGTTCCTCGAGGAGGTAACCGGCGTGGGTGGTCAGCTGGGTTCGCGGGGCCTCGTTGCGGTGAAGCGCTGGCGCGTCGTCGCGGCCGATAGTGAGGAGGGTGGGGTAGTCGCTCAGGGTCACTTGCTCATGACCTTATCGATGATGAGCTGATAGTCGTAGGCATCAATGCCCAGTGAGCCGCGAAACGGATCATCGTTGACCGCAATGACGAAGATGACAAGGCCGATGAAGGCCGCGATGAGGCCGACGAGCGCGGCGTGAATGCGCATATCGTCGACCGTCAGGAAGTAGGCGACACTCAGATTGATCAAGGCTCCCAGCCAGATCACGACCCACATCGATCCGGCCAGGCCATCGCCCACCGAGTCGGCGCGTTCTCGTCGGTACGTGATGACGTTGTTGTACTGCCGGAGCGCCTCCGCGTGGAAGATCTCGTCGCCTTTGGTAGTTGGCTCGAAGTCGGTCAGTATTGCCTGGAAACGATTCAGGATGTCGGTGCTGTCATCCGGAAGCGTGCCCTTAGTCTGCGCGGGCCAGTCTACGTCGATGATCGCCTGGGTATACGCTCGTAGATACGCCTGCAACTCCTGCCGCGGCGGGTCGGGGTAGGCCGCTATATCCCGGTAGAGAGCAGCGATGGAGGCCGCTTCCTGGGAGACCAGGTCTTCGAGGTTGGCGTGGGTGGTCCAGACGCCGACGGCGAGCAAGCCAACGGTGATGCCGTAGAATACGCCGATGGCCTGGATGGCCGCGCCCGCGGCGTCGTTGACATCGACGTCGAAGTTGAGGCGGGGGGCGACGAAGCGGCGAAAGAGAACGAGGCCGATCAGCGATGGGATGACGACGATGGCGACGATCAGAACACCCAGTACCCAGGGGTCAAGATCGTAGGCGAAGTCCGGCATGGGGGGTGACTCCTTGGACGCGGGTGGGGTGGTGCAATGGCTAGGCTTCGGGCACGGGTGCGAGGCGCGCTTCGAAGTGGGCGATGACCTCGTCAGGGCGCAGGCTGAACTTGTGCAGAGTCGCTATCGGGCACAGGAGATTGAAGTCGAGAATCTTGCTGTTGATGACCCGGGCGCGCGTTCGGTAGCGATCAGCGGTCGCGGTGCGCGCCTCGAGAATCGACGGCCGCCACTGGGCGCGCTGGGGCGGGGGCATCTCCTCCAGGTGGGCGACAGCCTGATTGTGCCAGGCAATGTGCCGCTCCAGAGCGCCGTCGGCTTCGGCCTGGAGTTGGCGAATCTCCTTGTCGCGGTCGATCCAGTCGGGGACGTAGCCCGCGTTCGCCATCGCTTGATAGGCCATCTCCCAGTCGCCGGCGTAGGGGTTACCGCGCAGGTCCAGAGGCTTGCCCTTGCCGCGCAGGTTGTCGAAGTCGCCGCGCTCCTGGGCCTCGCGAATCCGCTCGTCGATGGCGTCCTGCCATTTCTTCTCGCGGGACGGCGGCTCTTCGTGGACCGGGCGATATTGGGGAGGGATCGGGTTGTATTTTTCTTCAGCCATACGAATCCAGCTTCGCCAGAAGCATGTCCTGGGTGGTGATGATGGGCCACGGCGGCGAGCGTGCCCAGTACGGCCAGGACCGCCTCGGCCCAGGGTAGGGTGTCGCGGTTCAAATCGCCAGGTCGGCTACCGATGGAATGGGCCTATATTGTAGGATGACCGCCAGCCGTGTCAATATTGGGCCGGCGTTGCCGCCGACCGGTCGGCGGGGCCGAGGAGGGCGTACAGCACGCGGTGGATGGGCGTGGGCACGCCGGCCGCCTCGCCCAGGCGCACCACCGTGCCGCTGAAGTCCTCGTTCTCCAACCGCCGCCCATGCTCGAAATCGGCGGCCATGGACGAGCGCATCCCAGGTGCGATGCTCGCCACGTTGGCGATGAGACTATCGGCCGCGTCGGGCGGCAGGCGCACGCCGCGCGCGCGGGCCACGGCGTCGACCTCGCGCACCGCAGCCTGGTAGAGTTGCCAGGTCGGGGGGAAGTCACGAATCGCGCCCAGGGGCTGGCGGGTCAGAGCGGTCAGCGGGCCGTGGACGGCGATGAACATGAATTTGAGCCACAGGTCACGCTGGATGTCATCGGATACTGTGGCGTCGACGCCCGCCGCGCGGAACGTGGCAACGATGGCCTCGGCGCGGGGCGAGGATGGAGCGTCTAGCTCACCGAGGGTCACGTGGGCGAAGGCGCTGCTATGGCGCACGTCGCCGGGCGCGACCAACTGCGCCGAGATGCCGGTTAGCCCGCCCAGGACGTGCTCGCGGCCCACGGCGGCGGCCAGGTGATCGGCGGCGTCGAGGCCATTTTGCAGCGAGATGACGGCCGTCGCGGGGCCGACCAGGGGCGGCAGTAAGGCGATGGCGTCGCTGGTTCCGTAGGTCTTGACGCAGAACAGCACGAGGTCGACCGGGCCAACCGGGCCTGTGGCGTCGGTGGCCTGGACATGGGGCAGGCTCAGGTCGCCCAGCGGACTGATGACGCGCAGGCCGCCCGTGCGCAACGCCTGGAGATTTGCCCCACGCGCCACGAACACCACGTCCTCGCCTGCGGAGGCAAGCCGTGCGCCGTAGTACGCGCCAATTCCACCCGCGCCAATGACCCCGATACGCATGTCACACCCCCCGTACCACGCTGGGGAACATTTTGCGTGGGTTGCACAGGCTGTCAGGGTCGAAGGCGCGCTTGATGCGGGCCATCGCTTCCAGCGTCTCGGCGTCGAACAGGAGGGCCATGTCCTCGCGCTTCTCGATGCCCACGCCGTGCTCGCCGGTGATGGTTCCACCGGCGGCGATGCATACCTGCTGCATCTCAGTGGACGCCTTGAAGACGCGCTCAGTCTCCTCGGCGTCGCGAGCGTCGAAGAGGATGTTGGGGTGCAGGTTGCCGTCACCGGCGTGGAACATGCTGGCCAGGGTCAGCCCGTAGCGGTCGGCGATGGCGTAGACGGCTTCGAGCACGTCGGGCAGTTTCGTGCGCGGAACCGTGCCATCGGCGATGTAGCAGTTGGGGCGCAGCTTCGCCATCGCACCGAAGGCGTTGCGGCGGGCCACCCACAGCCGCTCGCGCTCGGCCTCGGAGCGCGCCACCTGCACGTCGCTGGCCCCGTTGGCCCAGCAGATGTCGACGATTTCCTGGGCCTGGCGGTCCATGCCTTGGGGTGGTCCCTGCAGCTCGATGAGCAGCAGGGCATCCACGTCCAGGGGCAGGCCAATCTTGATGGCGTCCTCGGTGATGCGGATGGCTGAGCGGTCGAGCATCTCCAGGGCGGCAGGAACGATGCCGCGGGCGATGATGTCGGACACGGCCTGCGCGCCGTCGCGGAGCCTGGGGAAGACGGCGGTCATGGTCTTGTGGGCCTCGGGCAGGGGCGAGAGGCGCACCATGATCTGGCTCACGAGGCCGAGCGTCCCCTCCGCGCCGACGAACAGGCCTACCAGGTCGTAGCCGGGGGCGTCGGGGGCCTTGCCGCCCAGGGTGACGATCTTGCCGCTGGGCAGCACGACCTCCAGCCCGACGACGTGGTTGGTGGTCACGCCATACTTCAGGCAGAAGGGGCCGCCCGCGTTGTTGGCGACGTTGCCGCCGAGGGTCGAAACCTTCTGGGAGGCCGGGTCGGGAGCGTAGGTCAAGCCCAGCGGGGCCAGGGCGTTCTTGAGGTGCAGGTTGACCACGCCCGGCTCGACAACGGCGCGGCGGTTGGGGGCGTCGATGTCCAGGATGCGGTTCATCTTGGAGAAGGCGACGACGATGCCGCCGTCGGGCGGGACCGAGCCGCCCGCCAGGCCCGTGCCCGCGCCGCGCGCCACGTAGGGGACGCCACTACGGCGGCTCAGTTCGACCAGCCTGACCAGTTGCTCGGTGGCCGTGGGAAAGACGACGACGGCCGGCTGGCCGCGAAAGATGGTGGCGTCGTACTCGTAGGCGAGCAGGTCGGCGGGCCGGTGCAGGACGTTGGCAACGCCAAAGATGGTTTCGAGTTCGTGGATTAGCTCTGAGCGGGTCATGCCTCATCCCTCCGACTCGTCCAGTATTCGCTTTATCTGTCTCTCAAGCTCTGGGATGTCCTTCTGGGTGATGGTCCACGTCAGATCATAGTCCACGCTCATGTAGTGATGTATCAGTACGTCGCGCAGCCCCGCAATCTGTCGCCAGGGGACTTCGGGGTGCTCTGCTCTAAACTCCGGCGGCAGGTTCTTGACAGCCTCGCCAATGATCTCCAGTCGTCGAATGACGGCGTCCTGAGCTTGCATGGAAGTCAGGAACCCCTGTTTCGTCGTGCCACGGACATACTTCTGGATGATTTGGCTACTCTCCAGGATGTGCTCAAGAAAGACGCGGGTCGTGGGATTCATAGAATGATGACCTGGTCTGCTAGCACGCCGTCTCTGATCCGCGGGTGAAGCGAGCGATACGTGACCACATCAACCGAACGCCCCAACGCATCTTCCAGTTCCAGCTTCAAGTCAACCAAGTCAAGCAGGCTCTTGGTAGGCGGCAGGTCGACAAGAAGATCGATATCGCTGTTGGGGGTGGCAGAGCCTCGCGCATAGGAGCCGAAAATCGCAGCGTGGCTGACCTCGTGTTGTTCGAGGATAGGCACGATAATGCGCACGATGTCTTGAGACAGCATGGGGTCACTCCTCCCGCGTTGCCGCAATCCGCAAGCGCCGATAGTCGGCCACCCAGGTGTCGCCCTGGCAGAGGTGCGGCCGCAAGTCGCGTTCTACCTGGGCCACGACCTGTTCGCGCTGTGTCACGTCGAGGGGGGCGAGGAACGTGCCCGCGAACATGTCCAGCCAGTGGCGCAGACCGGCCTCGCCGCCTTCCAGTCGCGTCGGGCGGTCGAACAGGGTGGCAAAGCGGGCCGCCAGGCCGTAGCGCTCCAGCAGCGCGGCGTACTCGCCAATGCTGGGGAAGTACCAGGGGTTCAACTCTTTGGGCGACTCGTAGCCCACAGCGCGTAGCGCCGGATACAGGGCGTCGAGGATGGCCTGAATATTGCCGTGACCGCCCATCTCGGCCACCAGGCGGCCGCCGGGCTTGAGGGCGGCCGCGATGTGGGCCGCGATGCGCGACGGCGGCCGCATCCAGTGCAGCGCGGCGTTGGAGAACACGGCATCAAAAGGCGCGTCGGCTACGTAGTCGGCGGCATCGGCGACCTCGAAGCGCAGGTGGGGGTAGGCCCGGCGCGCGGCGTCAATCATATCGGGCGCGCTGTCGATACCGACGACCTCAGCGCCCGCCTGGCTGATCTGGTGGGTCAGGTGGCCAGTGCCACAGCCGAGGTCCAGGATGCGCTCGTCCGGCTGCGGGTTTAGCATGTCAAGCACGCCGATGCCGTGTTTCCAGACGAAGCTATAGCCCGTGTCGTAGGCTAGCGCGTTCCACTCGCTCATGGTCTACCCCAGGTCTGGCCCGTCGCGTAGCGCGACCAGGGGCCGCGCTGTGGTGTGCAGTTCGAGGATAACCAACTCGTTGCGTCCCTGCTTCAGCAGCGGGGCCGGAATGTAGAGGGTCTGCTGCGGGCCGCGCTGCCAGTAGCGACCGAGGTTGAAGCCATTCAGCCAGACAACGCCTTTGGTCCAGCCGGGCAGGGTAAGGTAGGTGTCGGCCGCGGTATCGACGTCGAACACACCCCGGAAGAAGCGCGGCCCTGTCGCTGCCAACGGGCCAAAGCGCAGCTGGCTCAGGTCGTCCAGCGGCAGCGGGTAGATATCCCAATCGGCCAGGTATTGCCCGCCGAGGAGGACGCCATCACCGATGCCCTTGCGGTCGAGCAGGTCGGGGCCGTAGTTGACGCGCCCCATGTTCTCGACGAGCAGGTCCAGCGTCAGGCCCTCGGCAGGCACGGCTAGCTCGACGCCGCGCTCGGGGAACTCTCGCTCCAGCGCTCCCACCGCCACGCCGTCGGCGAATACCTGCACCCGGTCACGGACGTGGCGCACGACCATCGGCGCGGATGGGCGCGGGCCACTGACCTGTGAGCGGTACAGGATGAAGCCGTAATCCTGGTCGAAGGCTTCCATCGATTCAGGGAAGGGGCGCGTGAGACGCTCGCTGAGGCTGTCGAGGGCGTCGAACAGGCTCAGCGACTCGGTCAGGGCGACGGGGCCGTAGGCGCGCTTAGGCGACGGCGGCGGGAGCGGCAGGTCTGGCAGCGGAGCGTGGCGGCCAATGACCTCGCGCAGGGCGAAGTAGCGGGGCGTGGGATCGCCCGCCTCGTCCAGCGGCGCGGCGTAGTCGTAGCTGGTGACGGTGGCGCGATACACGCCGCCATCGATGTTGGCGCCATTCATGAAGCCGAAGTTGGTCCCGCCATGGGCCATGTACAGGTTGACCGATGCGCCCGCGCTGAGGATGTCGTCCAGGGTGCGCGCCGCCGCGTCGCCCTTGCTCGCGTCGGTGGGCTGGTCGTGGTGCGCCTCGCCCCAGTGGTCGAACCAGCCCAGCCAGAACTCGGTCACCATCAGCGGGCCGTTGGGATGATACTCGCGCAATTTGGCGAGGGCAGTCGGCGCATTGGCCCCGAAGTTGACGGTCTTGAGAATGCCGGGCACAGTTCCGCCTTGCAGCATGGCGTCGGTGGGGCCGTCGGAAGTGAACAGGAGAACGTCGACGTCTCGCGCGCGTAGGCCGTCGGCGAGATAGGTCAGGTAGGCCGTGTCGCTACCGTAGCTACCGTACTCGTTCTCGACCTGCATGGCGATGATGGGGCCGCCGCGCGTGGCCTGTAGAGGTGTCAAACGTGGCAGGATGGCGTCCAGGTAGCGATCCACCGCATCGAGATAGGGCTGGTACAAGACACGCAGTCGCATGGCCGGATCCTTGAGCAGCCAGGCCGGCAGGCCGCCCAGCTCCCACTCGGTACAGATGTAGGGGCCAGGGCGAATGATGACCTTCAGCCCCTCGGCGGCGGCCAGTTCGACGAAGCGAACGATGTCGAGCCTGCCGTCGAAGCGGAAGTCGCCGGGGTGCGGCTCGTGCAGGTTCCAGGCGACGTAGGTTTCGACGGTGTTGAGGCCCAGGGCATGCAGCTTGCGCAGCCGGTCGGGCCAATATTCCGGCACGACCCGGAAGTAGTGCAGCGCGCCGGACAGGATGCGGAAGGGCGCGCCGTCGAGGTGGAACTGGTTGGCGGAGATGGTGAGCACAGGGGTAGCCTCGTAGCGGGCAGATGCTGCAATTGTGCCACCAGGCGCAGCCGTTGACAAGCGGCAGGGGCGACCGATTGAGGGTGTGGTGAGCTGGAGGGGTAGTTTGACACCAGTCTCGCCAGGGGCTACAATCGGCTTGCCCCCCAATCGCCGCACCCCCTTTGGGTGAGACATTGCCGCGTCTCGACCCTCATGCCGCGCCTGCCGCTTCTCGCCGCTGCCTGGTTCGCGGGTCTCTTTCTCGCCGCGACGCACCCCCCTGCCTGGCCGTTGCCGGTCATTGGAACTGCTGTCGCTGGGCTGGTCGCCGCCGTACTGGTGAGCCTCGGTCGTCGTCATGGACGAGCAGGCGCGGCTCTGGCGGCGGTGGCGATGCTGGCCGCCTCCCTGGGCGCGCTGCGCGTGTCCCTTGCCGACTGGCGACCGGCGCTGGCCGCCTGGCAGCCGGCCTACGGGCGGCCTGTGATTCTCGTCGGCGTCGTCGACGACGATGCTGCGCCGCAAGGTCGCGTTACCACGGTACGTGTGGCCGTGGAGGACCTGGCCGTCGAGGGCGTCCCGTGGATCGTGGGCGGCCAGTGGCAGCCGCGTGGGGGGGCGCTGACGCCGGATGCGGGGCGGGCCGTGTGCCGCGTGGCGCCGGTGGCGTGCGCGCCTGCGCCAGCGGTGCAGGTGCGGCTGCCCTTGACGCAGGCGCTCCACTATGGCGACCGCCTGCGTCTGGCAGGGCGGCTGGACGCGATTCCCATCCTGGAGAGCTTCTCGTACCAGGAGACTCAGGCGCGCGGCGGCGTGTATGGCGGGCTGGCGTTCCCGAATGTCGAGCGACTGGCGTCGGGTCAGGCTCCGCCCCTGCGGCTGGCGGCGGCGGCCCTACGCGCCTGGGCCGAGGGAACCATCGACTCCCTCTACCCGCGCCGGCCTGTCGAAGCCGGGCTGCTCAAGGGGGCGCTCTTGGGGCTGAACGACCGTCTCCCCACCGACGCCGAGGAGGCGTTGCGCCGCGCCAGCCTCTCCCACCTGATCGTCGTTTCGGGCTTCAACATCACCATCGTCGTACTAGGCCTCGTCGCGCTGCTGGCGGGGCTGCGCTTTGGCTTCGCGGTCTTGGTGGCTTTGGCGGCGAGCCGCCGCCGCTGGCGTCTGGCGTCCCTGGCCCAGTGGCCGCTACGCGCCTGCTTCACGACGTCGCCGTGGGTGCCGGTGTTGACCATCGCGGCGGTATTCGGATATGTCCTACTGGTGGGTGGCAGCCCGTCGGCGGTGCGTGCCGGGCTGATGGGGGTCGTAGTGGTTGTGGCGCTCTACCTGGGGCGACCTTCCAACGCCTATGTCACCCTGGCCGCTGCCGCCTGCCTCATCACCCTGGTCACACCCTGGGCCGCCTTCGACATTGGGTTCCAACTCAGTTTCGCCGGTACTTTGGGCCTGGTGGTTATCGCGCCGCTGCTGGCGCTGCCGCTCAGCCGCTGGCTGTCGTGGCGCGGCCTTGTCGAGGCCGTGTGCGTCACCCTCGGTGCGACGCTGATGACGGCTCCGCTGCTATCGTACTACTTCGGCCAGGTGTCGGCGGTTGGCCTGGCCGCCAATCTGCTGGTGATGCCGGCGCAGCCGCCCCTGATGTATCTGGGTGGGGCCACGCTCGTGCTCGCGCCGCTGTGGCCCTGGCTGGCCCAGCAGGTGGCGGCCCTGGCCTGGCTACCGCTGGCATGGACGGTGCAGGTCGCGCGCTGGTTGGGTGAAGCGCCGTGGGCGGCCGCGGATGCCCAACTCGGCTTCGTGCCCCTGGTTCTGGCTTACGCGGCGCTCGCAGCGGGAGGCTATTGGCTCGCGGTGCGCGGGCGGAGGGCGGCCAGCCCCGACGGAACCCCGCCCACGGCGCGGCCCACGGCAGGCGCTGTGGTAGCGCCGCACTGGGTCGCCCTGGTGGTAGCCGCCGTGACGCTGGGCTGGCTGGCCGCCACGCTCGCCGCCGGTCGTCCCGACGGTCTGCTGCGGGTGGTGGTGATGGGCGGCGGTGAGACCGTGGTGGCGCGCACGCCGTCGGGGGAGCGATTGGTGATGGGGAGTGGCGCGACGGCCACCGAGATGATTACCGCCCTTGACGGATTGGCCCCGCCGTGGGAACGTTCAGTGATCGCCGTGATGGCGACGCGAGCTGACCGCAATGGAGTCGCAGCGCTGGCGGCGGTGCTGGGGCGTTATCGTGTGCGCTATGCGGCATCGCCGCCGCTGCCAGATGGGGCGGGCGGCGTCGCATGGCAGCGCGAGGGTCGCGAGCAGGGAATCGCCCCGCTCAGCCTGGGCGAGCCTGTGGCTCTGCCCGACGGCGTGACGCTTGAAGTCGTGATGGTGGGCGAGGCGGCCGGGGTGATGGCCTACCGCCTGTGCTTCGGCGAGGTGACGGTGGTCGTTGGGGCAAACGCCCCGGCGCGCGTCAGCACGACCGACGCCGCCAGCGCTGCCGTGGTCGGTACGCTGGTCAGCGATGGGCATCGCGTCTGGCAGGAGCGTTGATAGGAGGGCCGAGGCATCGCGTCGACCGTTGGGACTTGGCAGACGGCGCGCGCCTGGCTATACTGTGGCCCATCCGTCGCCGCTATCCCACACGACTGGACCGATATCGCCTATGCTTTCCCGTATCCCCCTTCTGGCTCTCCTGGTAATCCTCGCCCTGGCCGCGACGGGCTGCGGCGGCGACGACACGCGCGTCGCCCAGGCCCCCGCTCCGACGGCCACGGCGCAGCCCACCGAGCGGCCTACCGTCGCCGCTCCGACGGCCACGCCGCGCCCGACCGCGTCGCCGACCGCCCGGCCGACCGCCACGCCGGCCGCCTCGCCGACACCCTACGGCGGCGGCGGGCCTGTCACCCTTGACATCCCGGCCATTGGCGTCAAGAATGCCCGCATCGTCGAAGTGGGCCTGGAGCCGAATGGCGCGATGGAGACGCCCAGGGGCTGGTGGGACATTGGCTGGTATAAGCTCGGGCCACGGCCTGGCCAGACGGGCAACTCGGTGCTGTCTGGACACTACGATAGTGATGTTGCGCCGGCCGTGTTCTGGAACCTGTATCGCCTCAAGCCGGGCGATCTCATTACGGTCGGTCTCCAGGACGGCACGCGCAAGGATTTCATCGTCGAGGCGGCCGAGGTGTACCCCTTTAACAAGGCTCCCCTCGACCGGATCTTCGGCCCCGATGCGAAGGCGCGCCTCAACCTGATTACGTGCAACGGCAGCTTCGACCGCAACAACGCCAACTACGATCGGCGCCTGGTGGTCTATGCCGTGGCGGTCGAGGGTTAGTGAGCCGTCGCCAGGGGAAATGTCGCTGCGCCCGGCCTATCGCCGGGCGCGGTTGAGTCAGGAGACGCGGCGTCAGGGTCGGTCGTCGTCCCTAGCGTCACGGCCCAGCTCGGCCAGCGCGCTGACACGCAACTCGGTGAGCGCCTGCACCGCGTCTACGAGCTGGTCAAGGGTGGCGAAGAATTTCTCCATTTCGGCCAGGCGGCGGCGATAGAACTCGGCCGTCGCGTTGCTGTGGGTCGGATCAGCTGCCTCCACCATGCGCAGGCTCTCCTGGACCGACCCGAGCGCCTGATCGAACTCCTTCTTCTCGCGGTACTTGAAGATACCCTTGGCGATGGCCCAGAAATCGGTCTCTGCCTCATAGTAGTCGCGGCGGCTGCCCGCGTTCCACACCTTGTGAACCATGCCGATGCGTTCCAGGTCGCGGATGTGGATACTGACGCTGCCCTTGCTCATTCCCAGCGTCTCGGCAATGTCGTCGAGGCTCAGTACGCCTGGCGTCAGGTACAGCAGGCCGTAGATGCGGCCCATCGCTTCCTTCAACCCCCAGAACGCGCTGATACGCCCGGTACCCTGGATCAGCGTCTGCTTGGCAGCCTCCAGGTTCTCCCCCGCGCCGGGTCTCACCGTGACCTGCGTTGTCATGCGGACCTCGTATCTCGCCTCATCCCATTAGGAACGTTCACACCATTCTAAACGAATTATACTGGCGGTATCGACGGGGCGCAACCGAGGATTGCCGGCCAGGAGGCGTAGGGCTATACTGGATGGCAGGAGGACCGCGTGAACGCTGAACTACAAGCCATCCTTGACGCCTGGCGCGACGTCTACGCCGCCGATCCGCGCCTGAGCCTGTGTGATGTTGCGGTGGTGATCCGAGGCGACGGCCCGGCGCTGGTGGGTGACACGCTGGACGAGGCGACGGCCGAGGGTGCGCTAGCTGAGGTGCGGGGCGCGCGGCCCGATCTGGCCGTCCGCGACGAGATGCGCCGCTTGCTGCCCGCCGCGCCGCGCATGGCGGTGACCCGCGCCGTTGCCAATGTCCGCAAGGAGCCCGCCGAGCGCAGCGAGCTATTGACCCAGGCCTTGCTCGGCGAAACGGTGGCCGTCTTGAAGACCGAGGGCGACTGGGCCTTCGTGCGCCTCGATGCCGATGGCTACCTGGGTTTTACGCCTTGTCACGCCCTGAGCGCGGAACTGCCACCGCCCGCGACCCACCTCGTCACCGCACCCCTGGCCGATCTGTACGCGGCGGCCGACGGCGAACGCAGGACGGGCAAGGCCCCCTTCGGCGCGGCCGTCGCGGTGGCCGAGATGCACGGCGAGCGCGCGGCCCTGGCGCTGCCGGGCGGCGTCGCCTGGGTGGCGCGCGTCGACCTGCTGCCTCTGGCCGAGCG
>JAHCIE010000209.1 GCA_026129385.1 Anaerolineae bacterium | reverse complement strand
GGCGCAGCACAGGCTCAACGGGGCGCTGCGACCTATGTTGGCGCACGTAAACATGCCACGTGCGCCAACATGGTTCGGGGGGCGACGCGGCATAGGCTGCGTCGTCCCCCGTTGGTGTGGGCCGAGAATCGACCGCTACTCGCGGCTGGGCGTGGATGGTGGGGGCGTCTCGACGGTTGAGGCGACCGGCGGGGCCGTCGGCGGCGGGGCGGGCATGGCAGCCGGTGGCGCGACCGGCGTCACCGTCGGTGGCGCGACGCTCGGCGTCGTGGCGCCGGGCTTGTCGCTTGCCGTGTCCTTGACAGTCTGCGTGGCCTCGGAGGTGGCCTTGCGGAACTCGCGCATGCTCTCGCCCAGGCTGCGCGCCAGTTCGGGCAGCTTCTTCGGCCCGAAGATCAGCAGCGCCACGAGGGCGATGAGAGCAACCTCCCAGGGGGTGATGTTCACGATGCGTTATACCTCCTTCCAACCCGTTCTGCGAAGTATACCCCCGCTCGCTGCCGGGGTCAATCGCCAGGCAGAAGACGCTTTGGCAAGCCTCGGGGATACGGCCTGCGGCAGCCGCTACGGAATTCAGGCTATCTCGCCCGCGCGGTTCTTCGGCGGGACATCTCCGTAATCTGGGGTGTGCTTGAATCGCAGGCGGCGTGGGGGCAGGGCGCGGTCGGATGACCACGGCGCGTAGGGGGCGTAGACCAGGCCCGCGATGGCGCGCAGCACGAAGTCGTAGTTGACGCGCCAGCCCGCGTAGTCGCGCCATGCCTGGTCGCGGTCGGCCTTAAGGGGTACGCCTGCCGCCTGCATCTGGAGCAGCGCGTCGTCGAACTCCTCGCGGCTGATGCTGATGGGGTCGTCGGGGCGCGGGTCGGGGTCGTAGGGGATGCCGAGGTAGCGGGCAATGGCGCGCAGGCATAGGTAGCCGGCGCGGATGCACAGGTGCGCGTTGGGCGGGTTGGGGGTGTCCACCGCCGACAGGATCAGCGCCGCGCCGTCCAGCACCGCGCCGGTCGCCGTCACCCACGACAGATGCGGCTCGTGGGAGCGAAAGAAGGACAGCACGCCCAGCGAGGTGTGACTCTCCTCCATCTCGGCGAACAGGGCCTCCCAGGTTGCCCATGTAGGGACAAGGCGCTCCAGGCCGTGGAACAGGTGGAAGCGGATGATCATCTCGACCGCCGACGGGGGATTGCCCGCGCGGGTGGTCAGCATGGTGACGGCCGCCTCACGGCGTGAGAAGGCGGCGTAGATGGTGGGCAGGTAGCTGATGACGAGAGCCAGCAGGCCCAGCCCCATCGCCGCCTCGGTAAAGACCAGCGCGGTCGGCACGAAGCCGTCAACCGTGGCGAAGCCCAGAGTGAACAGGGATGAGCCGCTGATGTGGAATGCCTCCCAGACCGAGCCGACGCCGACCGCCCAGAACATGAGCGTGTAGCCGAGCAGAGTGAGGGTCAGCCACAGCACAGGTAACGACAACAGGGAAATCGGCGCGTAGCTAGCCAGGATGCTATCCCGCCGCTCATAGGTCCGACCGTATTTCATGGGAACCTGATAGACACTGAAGACCAGGATGAACATCAGGCGCGTCAGCCAGTCGTTGATGCCGCGCGGGATGATGACGGTGCGCAGCGCCGACACGAGGGTCGCGCCGACGAGAATCACGCCCGCCACGAAAGCGCTTCCCTGTTCCACCATCAGAACCATGCGCCCTCCTCACCCAGGCGCTCGCAGCGGATGAGATTATCCGCCGCCCTGTGGGGTGCGGCAGCCGTGCTCCTGCACCCCAGACCGATACCTTAAAATTCTACCATACGTTGGCAAACCGTCCCCTGCGATCCGCCGGGCGGGGGCCATCCTGTGCTATAATAGCTTCGCACCCCCCGCGCACCACAATCGAAAGGGCCGGATTTATCCACAAGGCCTATATCTTGTGTAGCGCGGGTGTTCTAATACCGACGACCGACCACCGACCACCGACCACGGAAATGAGCGGTGGTCGATGGTCTGTGGTCGGTCGTCACGCCCCGCAGGAGTCGCCCCCATGACCGAGTTCGTCCATCTCCATTGCCACTCCGAATACTCCCTCCTCGACGGGCTGGCCGATGCCAGGGACCTGTGCAAGGCGACGGTCGAGAACGGGATGCACGCCCTGGCCCTGACCGACCACGGCGTCATGTTCGGGGCGGTGGAGTTCTACCGTGCGGCGGAGGCGGCGGGCATCAAGCCCATCATTGGCTCGGAGCTGTACGTGGCGCGGGGCAGCCGCCTGGAGCGCACTGGCGGCGCGCAGAAGGGCCAGGGCGCGTACCACCTGACGGTTCTAGCGCAGAACGAGACCGGCTACAAGAACCTGTTGCAGCTTGCCAGCAAGGCGCAGCTCGAAGGCTTCTACTACAAGCCCCGCGTCGATAAGGAACTGCTCGAGCAGCACAGCGAGGGGCTGATCGTTTTCAGCGGCTGCCCGTCGGCCGAGGTCCCGCGCCTGTTCCTCGACGGTAAGGACGACGAGGCCTACGCGATGGCCGCCTGGTCGCGGGAGGTGTTCGGGCGTGACAATTACTACGTCGAGATTCAGAACCACCCCATCGACTTCCTGCCCGACCTGACGCGCAAGCTGGTGGACATGGCGCGCGAGCTAGACTTGCCGCTGGTTGCCACCAACGACGTCCACTTCGCCCGCGCTGCCGACTCCTACGCCCACGAGGTGCTGCTGTGCATCGGCACGCAGACGACCATGCAGGACCCCAACCGCATGAGATTGGGCGAGACCTTCTACCTGCGCAGCCCGGCCGAGATGGCGGCGCTCTTCCCCGAATTCCCCGACGCGCTCAAGAACACCGTGCGCATCGCCGAGATGGTCGACTTCAAGATGAGGTTCGGCGAGTATCACCTGCCCGTGTTCCCCGTGCCCGACGGCTACACCGCCGCGAGCTACCTGCGCGCCCTGTGCGAGGAGGGCCTCCAGCGCCGCTACGGCGACCGCGCCAACGACCCTATCGTCCGCCACCGCCTGGAGCACGAGTTGGGCGTCATCCACCAGATGGGCTTCGACGCCTACTTTCTCATCGTCTGGGACCTGTGCCGCTTCGCCAAGTCCCAGAACATCTGGTACAACGCGCGCGGCTCGGCGGCCGGCTCCCTGGTCGCCTATACCCTGAACATCACCCTGGTGGATCCCATCCACCACGACCTCATCTTCGAGCGCTTCCTCAACACGGGCCGCCTGGAGATGCCCGACATCGACCTGGACTTCCCGGATGACCGCCGCGAGCAGCTCATCAATTACACCATCCACAAGTACGGCCACGACAAGGTCGCCCAGATTATCACCTTCGGGACGCTGGGGGCGCGCGCCGCCCTGCGCGACTCGGGCCGCGCCCTCGACATGCCCCTGGCCGACGTGGACCGCATTGCGCGTATGATTCCCGCCGTACCCGGCAAGCCCGTCAGCATTGCCAATGTGATGGACGAGGGTCACGAGTTCTTCAGCGCCGAGTTCAGGGCGTTGGTCGAGGCCGACTCGACGGCCCGCCACCTGGTACAGACGGCCCAGTCGTTGGAGGGCGTGTCGCGCCACGCCAGCACCCACGCGGCGGGCGTTGTCATCTCCGACCGGCCTGTTGTCGAGTACTGCCCGCTGCACCGCCCCACCAAGGGCGACAGCGCGGACGCGCCGTCCGTCACCCAGTTCCCGATGGAGATCATCAACACCATCGGTCTGCTGAAGGTTGACTTCCTGGGTCTGGCGACGCTGACGGTCATGCAGCGCGCCGCCGACCTCATCGAGCGCTACCACGGTGTGAAGTACGACCTGGACACCATCCCCACCGATGACCCGGTCGCCTTCAAGCTGCTGTCCAGCGGCAACGTGCAGGGCGTGTTCCAGGTGGAGGGGCCGGGCATGCGGCGCATCCTCCAGGAGATGCGGCCCAGCCAGCTGGAGCACATCATCGCCCTGGTCGCCCTGTACCGCCCCGGCCCCCTGGAGATGATTCCCAACTACATCCGGCGCATGCACGGCGAGGAGGAGGTCACCTACCTCGACCCCAGCCTGGAGCCGATCCTCAAGGAGACTTACGGGATTCTGGTGTACCAGGAACAGGTGATGCGCACGGCCATCGACATGGCGGGCTACACCGCGACCGACGCCGACAAGCTGCGCAAGGCCATCGGCAAGAAGAAGAAGGATGATCTCCTCAAGCAGCGCGAGAAGTTCGTCAAGGGCGCGATCAAGAACGGCCTGGACCAGGCCACACCCAATCAGATCTTCGACTACTTCGAGGCCTTCGCCCGCTACGGCTTCAACAAGGGTCACGCCGCCGACTACGCCGTGGTGACGGTGCAGACGGCGTGGCTCAAGGCGACGTACCCGGTCGAGTACCTGACGGCTCTGCTGAGCGTCAACATCGGCAACACCGAAAAGATGGCTGGCTACGTGGCCGACTGCGCGAACCTGGGTATCGCTATCCTGCCGCCCGATATCAACTACTCGCAGCAGGACTTCACCATCGAGGCCCTGCCCAAGGGCGCGGTCGTGGGCAAGGTGCGCCACCAGCGCGGCATCCGCTTCGGCCTGTCCGCTATCAAGAACGTCGGCGATGGTCCGGTCCAGACTATCCTGGCAGCGCGGGGCGATAAGCCCTTCGCCAGCCTGGACGACTTCACCCGCCGCGTCGATCTGCGCCAGGTCAATCGCCGCGTCCTGGAGTGCCTTATCAAGGCGGGTGTCTTCGACGGCTTCGGCAACCGCGCCCAACTCCTGGGGGCGGTGGACGCGCTGATGGGCCTGAGCACGGAGCACCACCGCGCCCAGGACGTGGGGCAGATGAGTCTGTTCGGTGGGCTGGGTGGGGGCGGCGGCAGCGCGCCGGGCCTCAACGCCCTGGCCCTGTCCAAGGCTGAGCCGCCGTCGCGCAAGGAGACGCTGACCTGGGAGAAGGAGCTGCTCGGCTGCTACCTGGGCGAGCACCCCCTCAATCGCCTGGCGGCGACCCTCGAAAGCCGCGTCACGTTTAATCTGGCCGACCTGACGCCGGAGATGAAGGGCACGCCCGTCCTCATCGCGGGCATGATCAACTCGGTGCGCATCCGCCAGACCAAGGCGGGCGAGCCCTTCGCCTTCATCACCATCGAGGACCTGGGCGGCCAGGTGGATGTGACGGTCTTCCCGCGCGTCTTCAAGGCCGTCAAGGACCTGCTCGTGCAGGACACGCTGGTGATGGTGCGCGGCAAGGTCGATGAGTATAGTGGCAAAGCCAACGTGCTGGCCGACGAGGTGCGCGAGTATAGCCTCGACGCGCCCCTGGCTAACGTCGAGCCGGTCGACCTGGCTGAGGTCGATCTGAGCCTGGCGCAGCCGGTGGAGGATGACTTCTTCCTCGTGCCGGGAGAGCTACCCCCTCTCCCTGAGGGCGACCACCGACCACCGACCACCGACCACGCGGAGGCGGCCGGGCCGAGCACGCCGACAACGCCCAACGGCAACGGGAACGGCCAGCCTAATGGCAATGGGCACGCGAATGGGAATGGCGCTAGCGCCGTCGTCAGCGCCGAGGGCGACCTGTCGGCCGATCTGGTGTATCATCTAGAGATCAGCCTGCCGCGCAGTGGCAGCGTCGAGGACGACAAGCGCCGCCTGGGTGAGGTGTACCGCCTGGTGACGGGCTACGAGGGGCACGACACCTTCAGCCTGGTGGTCAGCCGCGGCGATAGCAGGGTTCTCATCGACTTCCCCAACAACAAGACCCGCTGCAACAAGCTGCTGGTCAAGCAACTGGAGAAGATGCTCGGCGAGCGCGCCGTCACCATCCTCAACCGCACCCCGCCCGACCCGCGCGAGAAGTACCGCAAGCAGACGGGGACGTAACAAGTAATGTCCCCACGGCTGTGATGGCTTATGGATCAGCTTCGAGCCTTCAGGATTGGCGAACGTTACACCAACGACCAGATACGCTTCGCGCTCAACGTCGGTAACTTAGGCGGTATCCGCCCCGCCGTCGACGCTCAGCGTAATCTCCGCCACATCG
>JAHCIE010000208.1 GCA_026129385.1 Anaerolineae bacterium | reverse complement strand
TACACGTAGGCCCCCGCCAGCCTGGCGATCTGGATGGCCGCGCTGGCGACGCCGCCGCTCGCGCCGAGGATGAGGATGGTTTCACCCGCCCGCAGCTGGGCCTGGGTCATGAGTGCGCGCCAGGCGGTGACGAACACCAACGGCGACGCAGCGGCCTCGGGAAAGTCCAGAGTGTCGGGGATGGGCAGGATATTGCGGGCGGGCACAGCGACATACTCGGCCGCGCCGCCTGGCGCGTGCTCGCCCAGGATACCGAAGGTATCGCACAGAGGATGCTCGCCGCGAATGCACGCCTCGCAATGACCGCACCACAAGGAGGGATTGATAACCACCCGCTGGCCGACCTGCACGCCGACGACCTGGGGGCCGACCTCGGCCACGACGCCGGCCACATCGGAGCCGCCGATGTGGGGGAGCTTCAGGTTCAGGCCAGGGATACCTTCACGGACAAACAGGTCCAGATGGTTGAGGGCGACATTGTGGACGCGCACCAAGACATCGTCGGGGCCGACGGCGGGCGGCGGCACGTCGGCCAACTGGAGCTTGTCGATGCCTCCGTGCTCGAAAAAGACGGCGGCTTGCATGGGAAACCCTCCTCAGGCAATGGGCTGATCCTCGCCAGGGTGTATTACAGCCCCGCGACGATGTCCTCGCCGCCGTCGACGCCGATGACGTTGCCGGTCAGCCAGTGGCTGTCGAGCTGGCTGAAGAGGACGATATGCTCGGCGACGTCCTCCGGCGTCGTAAGGCGGCCCGACGGGTTCACGCCCTGGGCAAACTCAATCATGCGCTCGTTGCCGGGGATGCGGCGCAGGGCGGGCGTATCCGTGACGCCAGCACGAATGCTGTTGGCGGCGATACCATAGGGGGCCAGTTCCATGGCCAACTGGCGGATATTGGACTCCAGGGCGGCCTTGGCCGCCGACACCGCCCCATAGTGGGGGATGACGCGCGTCCCGCCCGCGCTGGTCATGGCGTAGATCTTTGAGCCGCGCCCTAGCAGCCCTGCGCCCTTCAGGTCCTGCGCCCAGTAGATGAGGCTGCTCGCCATCACGTCCAGGGTCATGGCGACCTGCGCCGCGTCCAGGCCGCGCTCGCCGTCTTTCGGCACGAAGGGCAGCAGCGCGCCGAAGGCCAGCGAGTGCATTACCACGCGCACGACGCCGTTGGGGCCGAGGTGGGCGCGCATGGCGGCCACCGCCTCGCGGCGCTTGGTCTCGTCGGCAGCGTTCATGTTGAAGAAGACGACCTCGCCGCCCACCGCGCGGATGTCGTCCTGCAATGCCTCGACCACGGGCATCGTCGACTTACGGTCGAGGTGCACGCCAAAGATATTGTAGCCTGCCTGAGCGAGGGCGCGGGATGTGGCCGCGCCGAAGCCGCTGGATGCTCCGAGAATTAGCGCCCAACGACCAGAGTTGTTTGCCATGCCTGCCTCCTGTGTGTTGTCGCTATTATAACACACTGCGAGGGTGAGGGTTACGAGACCAGAGGCGCGATGCGGACACAGCCGATCTCCAGCCACTGGCGCTGGGGGACAGCCAGGCGACGCAGGGCCAGGTCGGCCGTATCCGTCTCGTCAGCGCAGTTGTTATCCACCCAGGCCACGAAACCCAGCGGGGCGAGCGGCGGCGACGGGGCGCGCAGGACGTGCTGCCCATCCACCCAGAAGTCGGCGCGGTCGGCGCGCCAATCGATGCGGTAGACGTGGCGCTCATCGAGTCGCGACGAGAGGACGGCCTCGGCGGCGCGTACCGCGCCATGGCGCGCCACCTTGTACAGCAGCGGGCCGAGGCCCGGCGCGCGCAGCAGTGTCGCCCCCGCCGCCGCCAGCCATTCCGGCATCGTCCCGCCGTTGAGAGTCGCCGCCTTCCAGCCGTGGGGCGCGCCACCCGGCGCGAAGGGCATGTTGGCCGGTGGCGACGTGTTGAAGAACCACACGGCATTGGGCGCGGCCGCCGTGCCCTGGGCGGGATTGAAGGGGTCGTTCCAAAAGCCGAAGCCGAGCGTGCCGCGCATCTGCTCGGCGGGATGGGATGCGACGGCCTCCACCTCCAACCGTAGCGGCGGCCGCCAGGGCAGGTCGCGCCGCCGCGCGCCGCGCAGGTCGTTCAGCTCGGCGTCAGACAAGACGCCTTCCGGCGCGCCGTCGACCACGAGACGCAAGCCGCCCGCCGTCGGCTCCAGTTCGGCGAAGCCCAACAGGATGCGCGCGAAGTAAGGGTCGATCCGCCCGCTCAAGTTGATGTCGAGGGACAAGGTTGGCATGGGGGAAGTATGGCGCGCCGGGCCTGACCCTGCAAGTATCACGGCGGCTGTGACCTATTTCACACCTCCGCTGTGACCCCCCTCGCTGCCAACGCGGGGCCTCTGCCTGTATGCTGATGCTACGACGCAAACGCGTGAGTCGTCGTTGTCGGCACAAGGAGAGGATCGCTATGTCACGTTTTCCCCTGTCGCGTCTCACCCTATTCCTGACTCTACCCGTCCTGTTGTTGCTCATTATGCTGAGCGCGGCGGCCGGGCCGCCCCAGGCCACCGCCCAGGGATCGCAGCTTCCTCCCATCAATCTCAAGTCCCGCACCGTGCAGCCGTCGCCGGGCATCGACCCCGCGACGGCTGGCGCATTGTTGGGCGCCGAGGCGGCCGCCAGGGGCAAGGCGAGCAGCTACCACGCCATCGTGCAACTCGACCACATTCCCAGTAATACCGACAAGGCCGCTCTGGCAGCCAAAGGCATCCACCTCCAGAACTATCTGCCCCGTCAGGCGTGGGTAGCCCGCATCGATGCCAGGGCCGACAAGGCCAACGCCCTGGTCGGCAAGGACGGCGTGGCCTGGATCGGCGCGCTGCTGCCCTCCGACAAGCTCGCGCCGGGCCTGGCCGCCGACCTCGCCAAGCCCGCCGACCCCAAGGCGGGCGGCGTCGTGCCGGTCGTGGTTCAGTTTCACGACGACGTGGGCCTGGCCCAGGGCCGCGCCCTGCTAGCCCAATTCAACGCTCGCATCACCAACGAGGCCTCGGCCATCAACGCCGTCACGGCCCAGATATCCCAGTCGGCCGTGACGGCCCTCAGCCGCCAGGAGGAAATCCTGTGGCTGGAGTCGCCGCTGCCGCCCCTGACCCCCACCAACGCCAACACCCGCACCCGTACCAACGTTGACCTGGTGCAGAACACCCCACCCTATAACCTCAACGGCGCAGGCGTGACTGTCCTGGTGTACGACGGCGGCCGCGCCAGCCACCCCGATTACAACGGCCGCATCATCGACCAGGATAGCTCGTCCATCATCGACCACGCCTCCCACGTGGCGGGCACGGTGCTGGGCAACGGGTCGGGCGCCGCCAACAGCGTCCTCAACAACCGGGGCATGGCCCCCAGCGCCAACCTGATCACCTATGGCTACGAGTGGGACGGCTCCAATACCCTGCTCTACGACAACCTGGGCGACATCCAGCAGGATATGCAGAACGCCCTCAATCACAACGCCGACATCGCCACCGCCTCGCTGGGCAGCAATGTCAATTCCAACGGCTTCTCGTGCGCGTTGGAGGGCGATTACCCGGCCGCGTCCCAACTGCTGGACCAGATCGTGCGCGGTAGTCTGGGCCGCACTCTCATCATGACCTGGGCCAACGGCAACGAGCGCCAGGGCGCTGCCCCCTGCGGCGCTAACTTCAGTACCACCGCACCGCCCGCCACGGCCAAGAACCCCATCCAGATCGGCGCGACCAACGCCGGCAACGACGGCAGCGCCAACTTCAGCGGCTGGGGGCCGACCGACGACGGCCGCCTCAAGCCCATCGTGTCGGCGCCAGGCGTCAACGTCCTGTCCACCATCCCCGACATGTTCACCAACACGTCGACGCGCGACTGCGACGGGACAGGCGACGACTTCTGCGACCCCTACGACACCATGAGCGGCACCAGTATGGCGACCCCCGCCGTGGCCGGTATCTCCGCCCTGATGATTCAGCAGTTCCACAACTCCTACAGCACGGCCAGCGAGCCGCTGCCGGCCACCATCAAGGCCATCCTGATGAACACGGCGGCCTCGCCGACCGGCGGCCTCGGCCCCGACTTCCAGACGGGCTACGGCCGCGTCGATGCCCGCGCCGCAGTCGATGTCATCCGCGAGAATCGTTTCGTCGAGGGCACGCTCAACAACCCCGGCGAGGTCCATCGCTACCACGTCAACGTGCCCCCCGGCGCGCCCACCCTCCAGGTCAGCCTGGCCTGGGACGACGAGGCGGGCACGCTGCTGGCCGCCACAGAACTGGTCAACGACCTGGACCTGCGCCTCATTGAGCCCGACGGCGCGACCACCCAGCAGCCGTGGGTGCTCGACCCCGCTAACCCCAACAACGCCGCGACCCGTGGCAACGACACCCTCAACAACCAGGAAATGGTGACGGTCGCCAACCCGGCAGCGGGCTGGTGGACCATCGAGGTACGCGGCACGACCCTGCCGACTGCCCCGCAGACCTACGGCCTGGCCGCCACCCACAACCCGTGGAGCTTCAACATCCAGTTCCCGCGTCAGAATGCCGTGGCGAACGCGGGCTGGTTCAACGGCCCCAGCGTCTTCCCCGTCCACCTGGACGTCAGCGACGGCTTCAAGCCCTCCACCAACCTGGTGACGACGCTGGCCAACCCCGGCAGCCTCAAGCTCACTGTCGGCCCGAAGCAGGTCGATATGGGCGACGGCGCGGGCGAAGGCGCGGTCATCAACCGTGGCCCCGTCGGCAACCAGTACTGGCTCCAGATCCGCGCCCCCTCCCAGGCCATTGACGGCCTCTACGACTTCAGTGTCAACTTCCTGGGCGCGGTGACCAAGACGGAGAGCCAGGCGGTTCAGTACACCAACACGCCCACGCCACCCAAGGCTCTGTCGGTCGTCATCGACACCTCCGGCTCCATGTCGGAGGCGGCCAAGATGCCTGCCGCTAAAGCCGCCGGCCGCGACATCATCATGGCGACCGAGATCGGCGACGGCGTCGGCGAGGTGCAGTTCAACACCAACGCCAGTGTCGTACAAGCCCTGCTGAACGTCAACGTGGCGGGTGACCGCAATGCCATGGCCGGCAACCTGGCGGGCCTGGGTCCCGGCGGCTGGACGGCCATCGGCCAGGGCCTGAGCATGGGCTACGGCCAGATTAGCGGCGACAGCCGTACCCAGGCCATCGCCCTGCTGTCGGATGGCATGGAGAACACGCCGCCCCTGTATGATGCGATGAAGGCGAGCATCCCCGACGGGGTGCGCGTCGATACGGTGGCCTTTGGCCCGCTGGCCGACCAGACGCTCATGGCGCGCATCGCCAACGACCACCCCGGCAGCAACTTCTTCTTCGTGCCCACCGGCCCCGGCTCCACCAAGCGCGACGGCGACGACAAGGCCGACGCCGTGCTGACGGACCCCAGCATCGCCACGCGCACCGAGAACCGCCTGACCGACGTCTACCACTACATCAACAACTACCAGCGCGACTACCAACGCCTGTTCGAGGCCGCAGCGATCCTCAACGCGGGCGCCGCCACCAACATCAACGTCTCGGTCAACGAGAGCGTGCCCTACCTGTACTTCACCGTCAACTGGGCCGATCCGACGGCCAACATCAACTTCGTGCTGCGCCGCCCTGACTTGAGCGTTGTCCCTGTGGGCAACCCCGACGTCTTCCGCGTCGATGGCGGCAATAGCCGCCGCTACCGGGTGGCCGCGCCCGCCGTGGGCAACTGGCGTATCGACATCAACAACACGAGCGGCATAGCCACCGAATATCTGGCAACCGTCGAAGGGCCGACGGACACCGACCTGACCCTGTTCACCCCGGCCCTGGGCCAGTGCCGCCCGACCATCCCCGGCAAGATCTGCCTCAGCTTCAACGACGCGAAGGGCAACATCCGGGGCGGCAAGTTCGAGTTCATCCGCGCTCGCCTCAGCAATGGCCAGCAGGTCCGCTTCGAGGACCCCGACGGCGACGGCGTGTACTGCACCACCACCCCCATCGAGTTCCCCAACGGGGCCATGAGCTTCAAGGTGGACGCGCTGGGCCGCGACAACAACGGCCACTTCATCCGCCGCATCCAGCGCGCCGACTTCTACT
>JAHCIE010000207.1 GCA_026129385.1 Anaerolineae bacterium | reverse complement strand
AATCAGCAGCGCAATTCCGTGCCAGGCGAGAGGTCTGGGTAGCGCGGTTTGCGTTGCCGCTCGTGGTTCACCGCCAGACCTCGTATCGAGGCTGGCGGTTTTTCCATATCACCTGGGAGGCTGGGATGGAGCTAGGTCCCCTGCTACGCGGTCTGGTGTTGGGCTTCTCCATCGCCGCGCCCGTCGGCCCCATCGGCGTGCTGGTCATCCGCCGCAGCCTGGCCGAGGGCCGCCGGGTGGGCTTCGTGTCGGGGCTGGGCGCGGCGACGGCCGACTTCATGTACGGTGCGATTGCCGCCTTCGGACTGACGGCGGTGGCCGGGCTGATGGTCAGCCAGCAGGTGTGGCTACGCCTGGTGGGCGGCATCTTCCTGGTGTACCTGGGGGTGCGCACTTTCCTGGCGCAGCCCGCTGACAAGGCCGCCGAGGCGGGCGGGCGCGGGCTGCTGGGGGCGTATAGCTCGACCCTGTTCCTGACGCTCACCAACCCGGCCACCATCCTGTCCTTCGCCGTCATCTTCGCGGGCCTGGGGCTGGCGAGCTTCGACGGCGGCGCGGGGGCGACGTTGGCGCTGGTGGTGGGGGTGTTTCTGGGGTCGGCGGCGTGGTGGCTGCTGCTGAGCGGCGGCGTCAGCCTGTTTCGCGGGCGGCTGACGCCGGCCGGGCTGCGCTGGGTGAACCGCATCGCGGGGGGTATTATCGTCGCCTTCGGCGTCGTCGCCCTGGGTAGCCTGCTGCTGCGGTGAATCAGGCAGGCTAGAAGAGGCAGACCTGACAGGTTTTCAGAAACCTGTCAGGTCGAGGCGGCCCTTGCGCGCCGCGCTTGCCTTGCTGGCCCGGCGTGTGTACCATACGCCTGCGACACGACGGCGCACAGGAGGGTACGGCATGCAAGTCATGGGTATCGACATTGGCGGGTCGGGCATCAAGGGCGCGCCGGTGGATCTGGAGAAGGGTGCGCTGGCCGTGCCGCGTCAGCGCACCGCCACGCCCCAGCCGTCCACGCCCCAGGCGGTAGCGGAGGTCGTCGGGCGCATGGTCAAGGGCTTCGACTGGCAGGGGCCGATCGGCGTGACCTTCCCGTCCGTCGTCCAGCATGGGGTGACGCTGAGCGCGGCCAATGTGGACAAGGCGTGGATCGGGGCGCACGCCGAGGAGCTATTCCGCCAGGCGACGGGGCTGCCGGTGACGGTGCTCAACGACGCCGATGCGGCGGGCATGGCCGAGATGCGCTACGGGGCGGGGCGGGGCGAGAAAGGCGTCGTTCTGCTGCTCACCTTCGGCACGGGCATCGGTAGCGCGCTGTTCACGGACGGCGTGCTCGTGCCCAACACCGAGCTGGGCCACCTGGAAATCGGCGGCCGCGACGCTGAGGACCGCGCGGCGTCGTCGGTGCGCACCGAGCAAGACCTGTCGTGGAAGCAGTGGGCGCGGCGGGTCAACCGCGTGCTGGAGCATCTAGAGATGCTGTTCTCCCCCGACTTGATGATCCTCGGCGGCGGCATCAGCAAGGACCATGCCAGGTTCTTCCCCTACCTCAAGACCCGCACCCGCATCGTTCCGGCCCAACTCTACAACGACGCGGGCATCATCGGCGCGGCCCTCGCCGCCACCGAGCGCGTCGAGACGGCCTGATGGCATCGCTGGTTCTAGAACGGTTGACGTGGCCCGAAGCGGAGGCTGCATTCCGCCGCATACCGTGGCTACTGCTGCCCATCGGCGCCGCTCTGAAAGAGCATGGCCCCCATCTGCCCCTCAACACCGACAGCCTGCTGGCCGCAGACCTGGCGCGCCGCATCGCCGAGCAGGCGGACATCATCGTCTTGCCGACGCTGACATTTGGCTACTACCCTGCCTTTGTTCATTTCCCTGGCAGCACGACGTTGCGTGCCGACACCTTTCGCGAGACGGTCGAGCAGGTGGTCGAGTCTCTGGCGCGTAACGGCGCGCAGCGCTTCCTCATTCTCAACACGGGTGTCAGCACCACTGCGCCGCTGACCATCGCCGCCAACAACCTGGTCGAGCGCGGTATCCCGGTGGCTCTGGCGAATATCCTCGACCTGGGCCACAGCGCGGACCATGTTCTCGAAAGCAGCGCCGGATCGCATGCCAACGAGCATGAGACGTCGATGGTTCTGGCGATTGACCCATCGTTCGTGCGTGTCGACCGTCTGGCCGCCGAGGTGGAGCCGTGGATGGCGGCGAGCAGCGTCGTGCGCGAGGCGGGGCCATTGTTGCGCCAGGCGGGCGGCATCGGGCGACTGGCTCCGTCGGGTGTCATCGGCGACCCGACGCGCGCCACGGCCGCCAAGGGCGAGGCGCTGCTGGCGGCAATGGCGGCGGATGTGGCGCGGTTTCTCAACGAGCAGGCCACCCAGTAGGCGCGTCAAAAGTATCGTGACCCTCCCGAACGAAATTCACTGCCCGCGCAGCCCCCACCCTCTGTCTGCGAATCTCATACTGCTGAAATAGCCCATGTAATAAGTATATTCGGTATATACGATGTATTGCCGAATATACGTTGACAATATGCTAAAGTTGTGATATAAGAGTCGCATATGCCATTGGACGACATCGACCGCGAGCTGCTGGCCGCCTTGCAGGCGGACGGGCGCATGAGCAACGTGGACCTGGCGCGGCGGGTGAGCCTGTCGCCGCCCGCGACCCACGCTCGCCTGCGCCGTCTGGAGGAGGAGGGGTACATCCGCGGCTACGCGGCCCTCCTCGACCGCGACCGCCTCGGCTTCGACCTGCTGTGCTTCATCGAGGTCAACCTGGAGCTGCACCAGCCGGACAACGTTGAGCGCTTTCGCCTCGCCATCCAGGCCATGCCCGAGGTGCTGGAGTGCCACCACCTGACGGGCGAGCATGACTACCTGCTCAAGGTCGTGCTGCGCAATCGCCGCGACCTGGAGCGCTTCGTGGTGCATCGGCTGACACCCCTCAAGGGTATCGCCCGCATCCGCACCAGCGTCGTGCTCAACGAGGTCAAGGCCACCACCGCCGTTCCCCTGTCGCCCCCCGAAGAATAGACCGCCACTGCCGACGGAAAGGACACCGACGATGACAATTCCCGCGCCCCAAACGATGGGCCAGCAGTTCGGCCGCCGCTCGTGGGCGGAGCCGTGGAAGATCAAGATGGTCGAGCCGCTGCGGGTCATCACCCGCGAGGACCGCGCCCGCGCCCTGGCCGCGGCGGGCTACAACACGTTCCTGCTGCCCTCCGACGACGTGTACATCGACCTGCTTACCGATAGTGGCACCAACGCCATGAGCGACCGTCAGTGGGCGGGCATGATGCTCGGCGATGAGGCCTACGCGGGTAGCCGCAACTTCTATCACCTGGAGGAGGCGGTCCAGACCACCTACGGCTACCAGTACCTCGTGCCCACCCACCAGGGACGCGGTGCGGAGCATCTGCTGAGCCAGGCGGTCATCAAACAGGGTGACGTCATCCCCGGCAACATGTACTTCACCACGACGCGCCTGCACCAGGAACTGGCGGGCGGCAGCTTCGTCGATGTCATCATCGACGAGGCCCACGACCCGACCAGCCTGCACCCCTTCAAGGGCAACGTGGACCTGGGTAAGGTCGAGGCGGTCATTCAGCGCGTCGGCGCGGATAAGGTCCCCTACGTGTCCCTGGCGGGCACGGTCAACATGGCGGGCGGGCAGCCGGTGAGCATGCAGAACGTGCGCGAACTGCGCGCCCTGACCGACCGCTACGGCGTCAAGATTTACCTGGACGCGACACGCATGGTGGAGAACGCCTTCTTTATCCAGGAGCGTGAGCCGGGCTACGCCGACAAGTCCATCGCGGCGATTCTGCGCGAATTTTGCGACTACACCGACGGGGCGTGGATCAGCGCCAAGAAAGACTCGCTGGTCAACATCGGCGGCTGGCTGGCCGTGCGCGACTTCGACCTGTTCGAGGAATTGCGCAACCTGGTAGTTATCTACGAGGGGCTGCACACCTATGGCGGCCTGGCCGGGCGCGACATGGAGGCGATGGCAATCGGCATCGCCGAGTCGGTGCAGGACGAGCACGTGCGCGCCCGCATCGGCCAGGTGCGTTACCTGGGCGAGCTGCTCACCGACTGGGGCATCCCTATCGTGCAACCCGTCGGTGGCCACGCCATCTTCCTGGACGCCAGGCGCATTTACCCCCACCTCCCGCAGGATGAGTTCCCATCGCAGACCCTGGCCGCCGAGCTGTACCTGGACTCGGGCATCCGCTCTATGGAGCGCGGCATCGTCAGCGCGGGCCGCGACCCCAAGACGGGCGATCACTACCGCCCGAAGCTGGAACTGACGCGGCTGACCATCCCGCGCCGTGTCTACACTCAGGCCCATATGGACGTGGTTGCTGAGTCGGTCAAGGCCGTCTACGATGCGCGGGAGACGACGCGCGGCCTGCGCATGGTGTACGAACCAAAGTATCTGCGCTTCTTCCAGGCCCGTTTCGAGCGACTGTAGCCGATCGGCGTGCAAGTCGCTTTTGGCAGCGAGAGCCAGTCAGGTGTATACTTAGGCTGCAAGTTATAGCAAGTGGAGGCAGTCATGGCTGGCGATAGCAGGAAGAGCGACAACAGCGCCGACGCGCTCCTCATGGAGAAGATCAACCGCCTCGCCAACGAGCGGCAGGCCATTTTCCGCAAGGGCAACCTGGGCGCGATTGAGCGCCGCCGAGTCGAGGAGATCACCCGCGAGTTGGAGCAGCTGTGGCAGGACCGCCGCGTCGAGTTGGCGGCCCGCCACCGCGCCGCCCCGCCGGGCGAGGGCGAACGACCGGGGCTGTAAGGGCACGACCGACGACAAAAGACGAAGGACCAATGGGTAAATCCCGTTGGTCCTTCGTCTTTCGCCCTTCGTCCGCTTCACGCCCCCTTCAACTCACGCCAGAACGAGAGTTGCACGACGCGCGGGCCACGACGGACGAGGGCGTCGTCACGGCGACCGGGGCGGCCGGGGTCGTCGGGGTCGATGCCCAACTGGTCACACAGGGCATGGCGGGCGCGCCAGCGTTCGGGCAGGCGGTGGAGCAGCTGGTACAGGGTGATGACGTCGCCGTGCGCGCCACACCCGAAGCAGTGGAAGCGCGTCCCGTAATCCTGCAACGAGGGGTGATGGTCGTCGTGGAACGGGCAGCGCGCCTTACCGGCCGCGTTGACAGCGATGCCCTTCTCGGCCAGCAGTTGCCGCACGCTGAGGCGCTCGTAGATGGCGCGGGTAACCGGCGAGACGGGCAGCGGGTCGTCGCGGCGGGTGGGAGCTGGGCGCGGAGTCTCGAACGCCAGGGCAACGGTGACGGAACGCGGGGCCGCCGCGAGTAGCTGCGCCAGGTCAACGGTCGGCGTCGCTAGCAGGACGGGCAGGCCGCCGCTGTGGTAGCGGCCCGTCGCGGCGTCGTAGCGGACTACAGGGAAGATTGCTCCCCCTGCGCGTCGATGCCGCCCTAGCGGCCCCCGAATCAGGGAGCCGAACCCGTCGGCGTCGATGCTGTCGTGCTTGGGGAAAATCTCGACGACGCCCGGCTCCGGCGGCCAGCCCATCTCGGTGACAATACCGTGCAGGGCGCGGCGAATGGGCGCGGCGGCTGTCGGGGCGGCAAAGAACAGCCACAGGTGGCAGCGGCCACCCGCGCTACGCTCCACCAGGGCGGGCACGTCGCGCTCGGCGAGCCAGCGCTGGAGGCGGCGGCCGCGGTCCTCGCCGTCGTCGGTGTCGAAGTCGACGCAGGCCCAGCGAGTGCGGCCATCGTGATCTGGGCCGTAGTAGCCAATGGTCACGAAGCCGCGCAGGTGGGCGCGCAGGATGTCGTCGATCAGGGGAGCCGGTATGCGCACCCACCCGCCGCCGTCGTCCCACTGACGACCGAAGACGTCGTCGCGGTTGACAAAGCGAGCGCGATACGCGGCCAGGTCGGCCTCGGCAATGCGAGCCAATGGCTTGAGCATGGTGTCCCTCCGCTGCAATAAGGTGATGGGTAGCGTCGGTGGCGATGGTATGCGGTTGTATGCCCCAAGGAGGCGCGCCAGGCAAGAACCCTGCGCACCTTACTGAGTCTAGTATAACCTAGAACATGCGTGCTGTCAAGGGGTGATGGATTGTTCG
>JAHCIE010000206.1 GCA_026129385.1 Anaerolineae bacterium | reverse complement strand
GGTGTCAACAGCATATGTCTGACCGGGCAGATACGGCCGCGAAGTGAAGACCACGCGCGTTCCCTCCGTCCCGTCAGCTTCGCGCCTGGGGTTGGCCACGGCCATCAGCAGCGGTGGGTGGATCTCCGTGTGAAAGTCAGCGTGGCCGCAATCCACGATCCATCGACCGAGGGTGGCAACGCGGTCGCCTTCATGCACCTCGTTCTGGAAACTCTCTGGCACCAGGCTGCTATCCCATTCGACGCCCAATACGCCTTGGGGCACGGAGATGCCTAGCGCGTTAGCCCGCACGATGCTGTTGACAATGTCCGAGTCGGGTCCCGAGTTGCCCGGCGCGAGGAGTCCAGTGAACGACGCATCCGGGGCTAGCCAGAATTCCCAGTCGCCACCGAAAGGATGGTTGAAGGGGAAGTCAGCAGGCGAGGGGCCGTTGTTGATCACCCAACCCGAAGCGCCGACCAGGCTGAACTGATCATACTCCTCGTCAGGCGCCAGCACCTGTTTCCACTCGAACCCTGAGTGTACCGGGAACTCGCCGCCCGCCAGTTTTGCGGCCCAATCAGGGTCGGTCGGATGAAACTCAGGGTTGATGTGCCGAAGCTCGAGAATATGCTGCGGCGCCGCCGGTGTACCCGTCACTGATTTCAGACACGCATCTAGGCCAACCTTGGCTGCCGAGATCTGGATATTGATCTGCCGCAATTCTAGGAGTAACTGAAACCTATTGCCCGGGTTGCCCCCTGCCCCCAGATTGTTCAGTTTCGCGACGACATCGTCCCTCTGCCTCTGAAGCGACGCCAGTTGTTCCTCAAGGTCTTCGCACGCCATGTCCACTTCCTCCTTGTCGCTAGCGCCAGAGTCTTCTCGCGCTCGCTTGTTGCCAGGTATTGTACGAAGGGTCGAGTTGACTGTCTTGTACATTCGTGCGCTAAAGTGGAGGAAGTGGCGATCTGCGCGCCGACCGGGGGGCAACGCCGAAGCGGGCCTTGAAGCGGCGCGTCAGGTGGCTGTGGTCGGCGAAGCCGACGAACGCGGCAATCTCGGCGATGGTCAGGTCGCTGGTCACGAGGAGGTGGCTGGCTCGCTGGAGGCGGTGCTCGATGATGTATTGACGCAGCGACTGGCCGGTCGCGACTCGGAAGCGCCGCGCCAGGTGGCCGGGGCTGAGATGCACCTCGCGGGCGATCTGCGGCAAGGTGAGCTTGTCGGTCAGGTTGCTGGCAATGAAATCGTGCACGCGCCGCACTTGCGTCGTGGTGAGGGGCGGGATGGCGCATCGTTGCTTACCTGCGGAGGCGGAGTCGTGTCGAGATGGACGCGAAGCTGTCATGCCTGCCCCCTGTTGGTGTCTACCGCGCTCAAGGTGGCGGCCTGGCGGTGCAGCCTGTGAGTAGCAGTGTACGGCAGCGCGACCCTGGGCAGGGATACTCGGCCGCTACAAAAGCGATACAGAAGCGACACAGGATGCGGTACCCTCATTAAACGGCACGCCGCTGATGAGGGCGAGGCGCTTAGCGCTACAACTAGCGTCACAAGAAGCGATACACGGGCGTTGACGCTGCCTCTCACGGCGGTTCGAAGCTGAGCGTGGGACGGCTGCTCGGCACGGCGGGCGGGATGAGCTTGCGCAGTTGCTCCGGCGTGGCGCGCGGGTCGAGGAGGCCATGGCGCACGAAGGCGACGAGCTGGCGGAACTCTTCGGCTGTCAGGTCAATGGGGCGCGCCAGGATGGGATCGACGCGGGCCAGAACCGGCTCGATGGGGCCGGTCGGCCCAGCCAGGTCCGCCGCGAGTCCCGCCTGGTCGGGGCGGTAGCCCCGCGCCGAGGCGAAGACATCGAGGTGATGGCGCACCGCGTCGTCGAGGCTCGTGAACGCGCCGTTGTGCATGAAGGTCGGCTGCACCGCGATGTTGCGCAGCGGGGACGTGCGGAACTTGTAGCGGTCCTTCGCGTCCCCGGTCACCTGCTCCTGCCCGAAATCCTCATTCAACCCCGGCCCGTCGAAGGTGTTGTTGGTGACGCGCGGCGCGACCTGGGGCACGCCGATGACGTGCTCCTGGAAGTCGCTGAACATCTCGTTGGACTGCCCCGCGACGGCATGACACTGAACACAGCGTGCCTTACCGAAGAACAGCAACGCCCCGCGCTTCTCGTCCTCCGTCAGGGCGTTCTTGTCGCCTCGCGCATAGCGGTCGATGGGCGCGTTGGCGAAGGTCAGGCTGAACTCGAACTCCGCGATGGCCCGGCCGAACTGGTCGAAGGTGATGGGAGCGCCCGGCTTCGCGTCGGGGAAGCTCTGCCGAAACAGTTTGCGGTAGGCGGGCACGCCGTTAAGCCGACGCAGCGCCTCAGCGCGGATGGCGGCGTTGTCGCCTGGGAAGTGGAAGCCCGCCGCCTCGGTGCGCTCCGTCGGCGGGATGAACGCCTGCGCCACGAGCAGATGCGGCTCGTAGGAGAGGGACAGGCCCTCGGGCGCAGGAAAGACGAAGCCGGCGTGGTTGTCGAAGGGATCGCCCGACAGGGACGCAAAGCGCGAGTTCCACATCAGGCGCGGGTAGAAGGCCGTGTTGGCGGCCATCGGCGTGCGCCGCATGTTGCGCGGGCCTGCCCGGTGCGGCCCCACGACACCGTTGTTGTCGATGCCAATCGCGATGGACTGAGTGTCGCCGAAGCCGTTGGTCGGCGAGTGGCAGCCGGCGCAGGTGTTGTCGTTGTTCAGGCCGGTGATGGTGTCGAACCAGAGTAGACGCCCCAGGTCCGCCAGGCGGCGGTCCACCGGGCGGCCGAGTCGCTTCGCCAGGGTCTCCTCGACGCGCCCGCTGAAGCCATGCTCGTGGAGGACAGCCGCCAGCCGTCGGTCGAGAGAGGCTTCGTCCAGCCTCGCTGTGCCCTGGGCGAAGCCCGTGCTCGTGACGAGCAGGCCGGCCAGGGCGGCGACGAGGGTGGCTGCCAGGGCGAGGGAGATGTGCTTTACGATGGCTTGCATCAGGTTTCTCCTGGGTCAGACGGGCCGAGACAAGACGACCTTCCCCTCTGCGAATGTGGGGTAGGGCCTGGGCAGGGCGTGACTACCACGTCCCTGCCCAGACGCGGGCTGCCGTGAAGGAGCCGGCAACCCGGGCCGTTGGCTAGATCGGATCGCAGGTTAGTGGATCGCCCCGCGTGTAGAACTTCTGCACATCGTGCACGGGGGGCCAGTAGTCTTCCGTCGCGCTGTCGTACGTCCACCGCCAGTTGAAGGCGACGTCCAACCGGGCACTGCCGTTGCCGCGGAGGATGAAACTATCGATCATGCTGACGCTATGCTTGGTGCTGCCCGCGGGTATCGTGTCGACGCGGTGGTTGGCGTAGAAAAACTTGTACGTTCCCGTGCTGTCCCAAGCGGTGCCCGAGACCAGGTCGTTGATGGTGATGGACTGCCTGCCGTCCGCGAACGTCGTCGTGATTGTTTCCTGATGGCGCTCGCCCTTGCCATTGAGCGGGACCCGAAGCTCCCTGCACACGCCCGGGTCCATCGACCACTCCACGGTCTCTTTCACGGTATTGCGCGTCACAGTGACCGGTCCATTGCCGAACGCTGGCGCCGCGGCTGCGGACGGCGGTCCCGCCGAGACCAGCAGAAGCGCCACAACGGCGGCGAAGAACACCAGGCCAGGAATTCGTCGCATGCTCACTGAGTCCTCCTTGTGTGAGTGGGTAGACGGCACAGTGAACCCATTTAACCGCATAGGCGTGGCCGAGGAAGGGCGGTTTGTGATACAATCAGCGATACAAGAGTGACACATGGGGAAAGCGTGGCGATAGGGCAGTGGATGGAGGCGAGCGCGCATGACGGAACTCTCGTTCGGTCAGTGGCTCAAACGGCGGCGGCAGGCGCTGGGCATGACCCAGGAAGAGTTGGCGCGGCGCGTCAACTACTCCCTGGCGACCATTCGCAAGGTCGAGGCCGACGAGCGCGTGCCGTCGCGGCAACTGGCGGAGGCGCTGGCTGACGGTCTCCAGGTCGCGTCCGACGAGCGCGCCGTGTTTCTCCGCTTCGCCCGCGATGACCTGCGCCAGGATCTGCCCGCACTGCCGGCCGAGGCGGTGATACCCGTTCATCAGCCCACGCAGGTTACCTTCCACGTGCCGCCCAACCCCGGCTTCGTGGGGCGGGAGCGAGAGGTGGCGGATATTGCGACGCGCCTCACTCAACTCGACTGCCGCCTGCTGACGCTGACCGGGCCGGGCGGCATCGGCAATACGCGCCTGGCGCTGGCCTTGGCGCGGCGGCTGGCGGACAGCGCGCCGCCGCCGGCCGAGGTCGCCGACGGGGTGCTATTCGTGCCCTTGGCGGCGGTGACCAGCGAGGCGGAGATTGTGTCAGCGCTGGCCGCCGCTGCCCGCTTCGAGTTCTATGGCAACATCCCACCGCGTCAGCAGATCCTCGACTACCTCCGCAACAAGCGCATGCTGCTGGTCCTAGACAACTTCGAGCACCTGCTCGACGCGGCCGGGCTGGTGGCCGACCTGCTGGCGACCGCGGCCCATGTGCGCGTGCTGACGACGTCGCGCGAGGCGTTGCGCCTACGGGGAGAGTGCTTCTACCCGATTGAGGGTCTGGCCTTTCCCGGTCGGGCTGAAACCCTCGATGCCGAGGCGTTGGCGCGCTATGACGCAGCGCAGCTCTTCGCGCAGTGCGCCCGCCGCGTTCGACGCGACTTCGACCTGGGACGCGAAGGCGACGCGGTGGCTCACCTGTGTCAGCTTGTGGAGGGGATGCCGCTGGCCCTGGAGTTGGCGGCCGCCTGGCTCAGGGCGTTGTCGGTGCGCCAGGTCGTGGCGGCCCTCGAGCGGGGACAAGACATCCTGACGGCCAGGGACAGGGATGCCCCCGAACGCCACCGCAGCCTGCGCGCCGTCTTGGAGCAGTCGTGGCGCTTGCTGTCCGTCGAAGAGCAGAGGGTCCTCGCGCGCCTGAGTGTTTTCTGGGGCGGCTGCGACACTCAGGCCGCCGAGGCCGTGACGGCCACGGCGCTGGACGTTTTGGCGTCGCTGGTGGAGAAGTCGCTGCTGCGCGCCTCGCCCGAGGGGCGGTTCCAGCTGCACGAACTGGTGCGCCAGTTCGCGGCGGAGAAGCTGACCGGTGCGACCGGTGACGCCGCTCGCACCCACGAGCGTCACTGTATCTACTACACCGGCTTCCTGGCGCGACAAACCGAGGCCCTGTTGGATGGCCGCCAGCGCGAGGCGGCGACCGAAATCACCGCCGAGCTTGAGAATGGGCGCGCGGCGTGGCTGTGGGCCGCCGAGCAGGCTCGGTGGGCGCTGATCGCGTCAACGGCCGACGCTTTGTACTACTACTACATCCTTCGCAGTAGCTATACCGAAGGCGAGGAACTCTTCTCCGCCGCCATCCTGCGCCGCGGCGCGAACAGCGCCGCCGCCGACCCGGCGCTGGCGAGCCTGCGCGGCCGGCTGCTGGCGCGGCGCGGGATGCTGCGCTCTGACATCGGCGAGTATGAAGACGCCTCCGCTGACCTGCGCGCCGCTTTGATGCTCCACCCGGAGGGCATCGAGCGCGGATTTGTCCTGCGTGGCCTAGGGTGGCTCGAGGGGCAGCAGGGTAAGCTCAGCCTGGCCGAGTCCCACCTGCGCGCCGGCGCAGCTATCAGTCGTGAGTGGGGCGACAAGAATGGCTTGGCCGAAGCGCTGCACAACCTGGCCCACGTCGCAGGCATGCTGGCCCAGTACCAGAAAGGGAAGGGATTTGGCCGTGAGTGCCTGGCCCTGGCTCGGCAGTTAGGGCGTACCGACCTGGAGGCGCGAGCGCTCCAGGTCTATGCCTGGTCGGCTTGCTGCCTGGGGGAGTACGAGGAGGCGGAGCAGTATTACGCGGCCAGTCTTGAACTGGCGGTGGGCTTGCATGACCGTCGTGCGATGGCCGTCGCGCTGCAATTGCTGGGCTGGATTCGCTGGTGCATGGGCGGCCCTCACCTCGAGGCGGCGCGGGCCTACTACGAGCGTGGTCTGGCCCTTGGTCGAGAGATTGGGGATCGCGTGTTTGTCGCGATGGGCCTGGGGGATGTGGCCCTGGCCTTGACGGAGGCGGGAGACCACGAGGCTGCCATACGCTCCGCTGAGCAAGGCCGCCGCCTGGCGGGGGAGATTGGCGATCGCGTCTACCTGGCGTAT
>JAHCIE010000205.1 GCA_026129385.1 Anaerolineae bacterium | reverse complement strand
CCCCATCGAGATGCTGCCCTCGATCTGGCCTTGCAGCGCCAGCGGATTCATCACGCGCCCTACATCGCAGGCCGCGACGACCTTCAGCACCTTCGTCTCGCCCGTCGGCACATCCACCTCCACCAATACCGCCTGCGCCCCAAAGCCGAAGGCGAAATGGTGGTACTGCTTGGTGTTGGGCGCGACGTACTGGTAGCTGATCTTCGGCACGCGCCCCTCGCGCCGCGCCTCGGTGACCACCTCGGCCAGTGGAATCTTGTGGCCGTTGCTGCTCACGTAGCCGTCGGCAAACATCAGACTGTCCGGCGCGGCGTCGAGCATCTCCGACGCGGTCTGACTGAGCAGGGCGCGCACTTCCTTACTGGCGTAGCGCGCCGCGTTGCCGGTCACGTAGGTCTGGCGCGAGGCGGTCGTCGCCGCGCAATCCAGCGTCAGGTCGGTGTCGGCGACCAGGACATCCACCTTCTCGTAGGGCACGCCCAACTCCTCGGTGACGATCTGGGCCAGCACACCTACCAGCCCCTGTCCAATCTCGGCGGCGCCGGCCCGCACGCTGGCCCGCCCATCGGGGAACACCTCCACCTCCGCCCCCGCCGCGTCGTACGCGCCGCTGCCGAAGCCGGTGTTCTTGTAGGCGCACGCCAGGCCCCAGGCGCGCCGCTTGTCGCCCTCGACAGCGACGACCGGCTCCTTCGCCATCTCGGCGGCCACCAGTTCCAGGCACTCCACGAGGCCGCAGCTCTCGGTCATCACCTGCCCGGCCAGGGTCTGCTTGCCGTAGGTCAGCACGTTCTTGCGCCGAATCGCCAGCGGTGACAGGCCCAGCTCCTGGGCCAGCACATCCATCTGGCACTCCATGGCGAAGCCGCTCTGGGTCACGCCGAAGCCTCGAAACGCCCCCGACGGCACATTGGTGGTGTACATGGCGTAGGTGTTGACCCGCGCGTTCTTCACCTCATAGGGCCCGGCGGCGTGGGTGGTCGCCCGCAGCATGACGTGGTTACTCAGGCTGGCGTACGCGCCGCCGTCGCCCCAGATCTCGGCCTCGTGAGCCACCAGCGACCCGTCGCGCCGTGCGCCGGTCTTGAGCCGAATGATGGTCGCGTGGCGCTTGGGATGCACCATCAGCGACTCCTTGCGGCTGAAGACCATCTTCACCGGCCGCCGGGTGGCCCATGCCGCCAGGGCGACGAGAATCTGGACCGAGACATCTTCCTTGCCGCCGAAGCCACCACCGATCAGGCAGTTGACCACACGGACCCGGTCCTCCGGCAGGTTGAGGCTGGCCGCAATCTGCGAGCGATCGCCGAAGGGAATCTGGCCGCCGCAGTAGACCGTGATGCGCCCATTGGCCTCGGGCACGGCCAGGCCCGCCTCCGGCTCGATGAAGGCGTGCTCCACCGTCTGGGTACGATACTCACGCTCGACGATGACGTCGGCCTCGGCGAAAGCGGCGTCCACGTCGCCATTGTCCAGGTGGAAGTGGGCCAGGCAGTTGCGCACCCCGCCCCCCGCGGCGTGCTCGCCGCCCTCGTGGATGAGGGGTGCGTCAGGCAGCGCGGCTTCCTTCGGCCCCGGCACGGCTGGCAATGGCTCGTAGCTAACGTCGATGAGCTTGAGGGCCGCCTCAGCGGCGGCCTCGCTCTCGGCGACGACCAGCGCCACGGCGTCGCCCACGTAGCGCACCTTGTCGTAGCCCAGCACCGGCCAGTCAATCTCGTGGACGCCGCAATCCTTGCGGCCGGGGATGTCGGCGGCGGTCAGAACGGTCACCACGCCCGGCAACGCGCGGGCACGACTGGTATCGACGCCCAACAGCCGCGCATGGGGGTACTTGCTGCGCAACGTCTTCGCATGCAGCATCCCTTCCACATACAGGTCGTCGGCGTAGATGCCCCTGCCCGTAACCTTGTCCACCGCATCGGGGCGCGGCAGCGGGCGGCTGATGGCCGTCAGCGGCGCTTTCACGGCGGGCGTCGGCGGCACGGGCTGCCCGGCGGCCTGTTGAATGGCGCGCAGGATGGCGTTGTGGCCGGTGCAGCGGCAGATGTTCCACTGGTGGCCGTCGTAGATGTCTTGCAGGCTTGGGTTGGGATTCTTGTCCAGCAGGGCCTTGGTGGAGACGATGAAGCCGGGGGTGCAGAAGCCGCACTGCGTCGCGCCCTGGTCGATGTAAGCCTGTTGCACCGGGTCGAGGGCGCCATCGGGACCGGCCAGGCCCTCGATGGTGGTGATGTGCGAGCCGTCGGCCCGCCGCATCTGGACCAGACACGAGCGGACAGCCTCGCCATCCTGGATGACCATGCAGCTGCCACAGTGGCCGGTGGCGCAACCGTCCTTGACCCCCGTCAAGTGTAACTGGTCGCGCAGGACATCCATCAGGAACGCCTTTGGCTCGGCGACTACCTGGTGCGTCTGGCCGTTGACTATCAGCGTATAGGTCTGCGCGTCCGGCATGGTGTCTCCCTCCCTACCCGGGGACAATAACAAAAACACCGGCGGGGGGGCGCAGGCCCCACGACGCCGATGGTGCTTCGTGGCCAATGTTATGTTGGGTACAGGTTACGCATGGCGCGCTCACCATAAAGGGGAGCGCGGCGGCCCACGCGATAGGTACTGGTTTGTGGAAGGCGTGATCGCGAGGATCGAGCATGATGGGTTAGGCTCGCGTCATTCCTCAACTCAATGCAGCCGTGCTACGCCGCACAACCGCTCGCTATCTGGTCGTACTGGTATTACCAAACGCGACCCCATTATACGCTAGATTACGCACCGCGTCAAGACCCAATTTGGGGCAAATCGCTGTAACAGAGCGCGGCAAGCACGTCCAGGCTAAAATAGTCCGCGCTGCGCGCCACCAGGGCGGCGCCGCGGAAGTCCTGCCCCAACGTGGCGTCATTGTAGAAAACGGCCGTCGGGATGCCCGCCGCCAGAGCCGCGCGCAGTCCGACGTCCGAATCCTCGATGGCGATGGCCTCGTGGGCGGCTACCCCTAGCTCGACGAGGGCGCGGCGGTACAGGGGCGAGTCGGGAGCGGTCTTCACGCCCGCCCCTCGCCCTAGCAAGGGGCGAAACTGGTCGGCCGCGCCTGGCAGGTGGTGGCGTAGCAGGGCCACCACCTGCTCCTCGTAGGACGTGGTCACAATCGCCAGCCGCACGCGCCGCGCCAGCGCCTCCGCGACAAGCGCCGCCACACCAGGGCGAAGCGGCAGGCGCGGCGCGTATTCCTCGATGTATAGCCGCTTCTTGAGCGCTATCAGCTCAGCGACAGCGGCGTCCAGCTCGGCGGGCGGCAGCGACGCATCGAGGGTCGCCAGGGCGCGCCGCATCCGCTCGGCGTTGCCGGGAACGTGGAGCATGGCGCGGAAGTCGTCCCATGTCCAGCGCACTGGATAGCCGAGGGCGGCAAAGGCGGCGTTGCAAGCGGGCAGGTGGCCGTCGCGCTCGGTGTCGGCCAGCGTGCCATCCACATCGAAGATCAGGGCTTTGGCCTTCAAACCCTCAACCCTTGAGAACACCCCGCGCCGCTTCGGCCACCTTCTCCGGCGTCAGGCCGAACTCCTTGTAGATGGTCTTGTAGGGGGCCGATGCGCCGAAGTGGTTCAGGCCCACCACCGCCCCGTCCAGACCCACGTACGGCCACCAACTCATGGGCACGGCCGCCTCGACCGCCACGCGCGCCCGCACCGACGGTGGCAGCACACTGTCGCGATACGCCTGCGGCTGCATGTCGAACAACTCCGTCGACGGCATGGACACGACGCGGGCGCGAATGCCCTGCTCGGCCAGTAGCTTGTGCGCGCCCAGGGCAATCTCCACCTCGGAGCCAGCGCCGATGAGAATGACCTGGGGGTTGTCGGCATCCAGCAGCACGTAGCCGCCCCGCTCGGCGTTCTCGGCCGGCGCGACCTGCGCGCGGTCCAGCACGGGCAGCGCCTGGCGGGTGAGAATGAGCGCGGTGGGGTGGTTGGCTCGCTTGAGCGCCACCTGCCAGCCGAGGCGCGTCTCGTTGGCGTCGGCAGGGCGAAACACCACCAGGTTGGGGATAGCGCGCAGCGACGCCAGTTGCTCGATGGGCTGGTGGGTGGGGCCATCCTCCCCCAGGCCGATGCTATCGTGGGTGAACACGTACACCACGGGCAGCCCCATCATCGACGCCAGGCGAATCACCGGGCGCATGTAGTCGGAGAAGATGAGGAACGTGCCCCCATAGGGTCGCAGCCCACCGTGGGCCGCCAGCCCGTTCAGAATCGACCCCATGCCATGCTCGCGCACGCCGAAGCGGATGTAGCGGCCGCTGAAGTCGTCGCGAGTGACGGACTTCTCACCCTCAGGCAGCGTGTTGTTGGACGGCGTCAGGTCCGCCGAGCCGCCGATGAGGTTGGAAATACGCTTCGACAGGGCGTTGAGAACCGTCCCCGACGCCTGGCGCGTGGCGATAGCCTTCTCCGTGCCGAAGGTGGGCAGGTCCCTGTCCCAGCCGTCGGGCAACTCGTTCGCCATGCTGCGCTGGAATTCGGCGGCAAGCTCTGGGTGCGCCACCGCGTAGCGTCCCATGAGCGCGCGCCACTCGCCCTCAGTCTCGCCGCCATGCGCGCCCGTTGCGCGCATATAGGCCAACACCTCGTCGGGGACGTAGAACTGAGCATCCGGCGGCCAGCCGAGCCGCTCCTTCGTCAAGCGCACCTCGTCGACCCCCAGCGGCTCGCCGTGGGCCTTGGCTGTCCCGGCCCGGTTCGGGCTGCCAAAGCCGATGGTCGTGCGGCACGCGATGATCGAGGGTCGGCCGGTCTCGGCGCGAGCCGCATCGAGAGCCGTCCCGACGGCGGCGGGGTCGTGGCCGTCCACGCGCTGGGTGTGCCAGCCATAGGCGTCGAAGCGCAGAAGCACGTCCTCGTCGAAGGAGAGGGTCGTCGGGCCGTCGATACTGATGTGGTTGTCATCGTACAAGACAATCAACTTGCCCAGGCCCAGGTGGCCGGCCAGGGAACAGGTCTCGTGGGACACACCCTCCATCAGGTCGCCGTCACTGGCGATGACATACGTCGAATGATCGACGACCTCGAAGCCGGGCCGGTTGAAGTGAGCGGCCAGCCAGCGTTCAGCCAGGGCCATGCCCACCGCGTTGCTGATTCCCTGGCCGAGCGGCCCCGTCGTCGTCTCCACGCCCGGCGCCTCACCGCGCTCTGGGTGCCCCGGCGTGTGACTCCCCCACTGGCGGAAGCTCTTCAACTGCTCCAGGGGCAGGTCGTAGCCGGTAAGATACAACAGCGAGTAGAGCAACATGCTGCCGTGGCCCGCCGACAGGACGAAACGATCCCGGTCGGGCCAGGCCGGGTCGGCAGGGTTGAACTTCAGATACTTCGTCCACAATACCACGGCGGCGTCGGCCATGCCCATCGGCATACCAGGGTGACCGGAGTTGGCCTTCTGGACGCCATCGATGGCCAGGGTACGAATGGTATTCGCGACCAAATCATGGGGCGGGACAGCGGCTGCCACGGACGGGGCAATTTCGGGCGTCATGGCTCTGTTTCCTATTTTACGTGGGATCGGGAATACCGACCGGCGAAGTTCGCAGGCGGCTCAAGGCCGCCACGGGCGGCGCGTAGGGAAGCGTCACGACGTCATTGTATTGCCGAAGAAGGTGATAGGCAAGCAGCAGTTGCGTCAAAGCCAGGGGGTGGCTGTGGCGCACCTCGGTGCGATCCTGGTAGTCGCCGAACTCGTCGCTGTGCAGGTGGCGGAAGCCGGGCAGATGCTGCCAGATGGCATCCTCCAGGTCGGCGGCCTGGCGCGCTGTCACGTTGCCGTCGATCTCGAGGAAGTCCACGGGACGGCCCTCATCGCGGCCCAGTACCAGGCGCACGCCGCTATCGGGATGCGCCGCCGCATCGAGCAGGTAGCTCAAGTCGGGGTGAGGGATGGTGGGCCGCAGCGCTAACCGCACATTCAGGTTGGGACCGGCGTCTGCGGGCTGCACGCCGCGCGGCGGGTAGAAGGTCACCACCACGTCGGCGTGCTGACGTTGGGGGCGGATGAACGCCTCGGAGTCTGGCTCGCGCTTACGCAGCGCGTCCCGCACCTGCTCGACGCTGTAGCCGCGTTTGGTCGTGTCGCGCTTGATCTTCCACACGCGCCGCAGGTCCTCCGGCGGCGCGAGGAAGACTTTCACGTCGTA
>JAHCIE010000204.1 GCA_026129385.1 Anaerolineae bacterium | reverse complement strand
CCCAGCGTGCGGAGCTTCAGGCCGAGCACGACCGCCTGGCCGATCAGGCGGCGCGCATCGCCGACGCGGCCTCCTTCGACCGCCTCGTGCTGGAGTTCCGCCTCGGCCAGCTGCGGGCGATGCTGGAGTGGCTGGACCTGTGTGAGGGGGAGGCGATTGGAGATTAGGGAGTGGAGACTTGGAATGCCCAAGCCCGTTATCCTCTTCGAGCATGAGCGCGTGCCCTTTCCCTGGGACGACCACGACCTGGTGCGCCTGGTGCGCCTCAACGACGCCCTCGGCTACGAGGCTCTGCGTTTGACGGTCAAGGGCGGCCAGCGCGTCGTCCAGGCGACGCAGTTCGTCGGCGTCGTGCGCCTGGGCCGCCACACCATCCAGGTGCTGCCCAAGATTCACGCCGCCAACGCCCCGGAGCGCGAGCAGGTCCGCCAGGCGACCGACAACCTGCTGCATCTGCTGGCCGAGGCAGGCTATGTCACCGTGCGTGAGCACGCCGTCGCGCCGCTACATAAGCGCGAGAGCGACTGGTTCGAGATTCTCACCCACCTGTTCGCCACCCACCTCAAGGACGAGTGGCAGCGCGGCGCGTATCGCGCCTACCAGACCGTGGACGACGACCTGGGCGTGCTCAAGGGCAAGTGGCGCGTCGCCGAGCGGGCGCGGCGGCCGGCCCGCGACCACCGCTTCGACGTGACCTACGACGAGTTCAGCGCCGACAACCGCCTCAACCGCGTCTTCCGCTACGTGGTCGAGCGCTTGTGGCGTCTGAGCCGCGACGCGGCCAACCGCCGCCTGCTGGGCGAGCTGCGCCCCTGGCTGGACGAGGTGACGCTGCTGCCCGCGATGACCGCCGCCGACGCCGCGCCAAGCCTACTGACGCGCCTCAACCAGCGCTACACGCCGCTGCTCACCCTGGCGCGGCTATTCCTGGACGACCGTGCGCTGCAACTCACGGCGGGTGACGACTCGACCTTTACCTTCATGTTCGACATGAACGCCCTGTTCGAGGCCCTGGTCGTCAACCTCATCCGCCGTCACCGCGAGCGCATCCTCCCGGTCGCCCTGGCCGCCTGCGATCTGCTGCCCCAGTCCGTCGGCCACGCGGAGTACCTCGCCCACGATGCGGACGGCAAGCGCCACGTCCACCTCCGTCCCGACCTCGCCTTCCGCGTTGGGCAGGGCTTCCCGCTCCTCCTCGACACCAAGTACAAGACCCTCGACACCAAGTACAAGACCCTCGTCCCCACCGATCCCCGCCTCGGCGTCAGCCAGGCCGACCTGTACCAGATGTTCGCCTACGCCAAAGTCTACGCCTGCCCGCGCATCCTGCTCCTCTACCCGCAGACCGCCGCCCTGCCTGAGCGTCTGTCGCGCCGCTTCACCTTCCACGGCGACCACGAAAGCGGCGGCGAGACCGTCACCGTCGCTACCCTCGACATCCGCCGCGACCTGGGCAAGTCCGTTGGGCGCGATGCCCTCATCCAGGAACTTGCCACCATCCTACAGAAAGCTACCGCCGCATGACCACTCCCACCCCAACCGAGGCAACCGACCTCCCCCTCGACCAGCGCAGCGACCCCGCCTACGCCCGCCGTATCATCGAGCGCCTCCTCCCCGACGAGCACATCCGCCGCGTCTGGCTGACCCAACTCGCCGACTCCATTGAGGAAGCCAACCGCGTCTCGCCCACGAGTTGGGAGGTGACGCTGCACAACAATGGCGTCCGGTTCAATGCGGGTCCTATTCAGGCGTTCCTTGCCGGCCGCTATGGACCTGGCACAACGCCCATCGTATTCGACATGAGTGCTCTTGACGACGCTCAGCGTACCCGATTAGGTGAGCTTGGCTCGTGGCTAGATGAGGAGTATCGCAGCGTCAGCCAGGCCAAGACTTTGCTCGTCAGGGCGAGCGAATTGGAGGAAGTCCTGAGCATTGGCAAGGCGGCGCACCTTTCCCTGGTGCGGAGGGCAGCTGCCGTCATGCCTAACTCACGGTTCTCGAAGTACCACTCGCCTGGCGTGATCAAATATGCTAGCGTGGAGCTAGGCCGCGACATCCCCCAACCGGGGTACTGGTCACCGTCGCAAACGGTTGCTGCCTTGTCGCAACCCGATGGTGAAGTTCCAGCAGAAAGGGACTGGCGCGTGTGTCTTGGCAAGTGGCTCGAAAGCCATCCGAGAACTATGCCCGACCCTGACCGCCAGTTGCTGGCCGATTTCAACCAACGTTTCCCCAAGGAGAAGCTCAGCGAGATGACGCTGGAGCAGTACGCTGCAGGCCAGCCAGGGCAGCGCGATACTTTCTGGTACTGGCTGGAATGGAAGACCAGCGAGCTGGGCAGCATTGCGGGTGGAAGTGCAGCCAAGTCGGGCATCTGGTGGGACAAGAAGACGAATACGTGGCGGTGGAACAAGGGTTTGGAGGCCGATACGGCCGAGGCTGCCTTCGAGCGTATTCGAACGGGCCTTGTTGATCTTGTCGCCGCGGTTGGCGCCGGTCGGTTCGAGGATCTTGACCTGATCGGCTCCGCCAGGCTTGGCGCAAATCGCTACTCCCTTCGCGCCAAGCCTCTGTATCTCTACTTCCCTCAGGAATTCCTGCCAATCAGCAACTTTGACCATCTGGTTCACTTCCTCAAGGTATTCGATCAGACGCCACGCGGTAGGCTCACATCCTGCAACCGCCAACTCCTTGAATACTTGCGCTCGCTTCCAGAGTTCGCTGGTTTTGACACATTGCAGATGATGCGGTTTCTCTACGACTGCTTCTCGCCGAAGACGCGGCCGACGGCGACTGAACCGGGCAGTGAGGGTGAAATCGAAACCGCTGCAACTGTAAAGTTGCCAGAGGCGATGAACCGCCTGCTCGCCACTGCCGACCGCACCGGCAACATCCTCCTCTACGGCCCGCCGGGCACCGGTAAGACGTGGCTGGTCAACCACTTCGCCAACTACTACCTTCTCAAGAGCAACTACGGCGAGGCGAAGGCAGGCGAATACTGGCAGGCCGTGGAGATGGAGGATGGCCCCAAGGCGAGGTCACTGGCGGAGGAGACGCGGCGCGAGCCAGAGAGGTCTGCAAGTGAGCCGAAGATCTGGTGGGCGAGCATCAATCCCAGGGATACGTCCTTTGGCCCAGGTGTCACATGGGATACCCTAATGGATGAGAGCATGCAGTTCTTCGAGGTCTCAGACAAGAAGGATATGCGGCCCAACGATCTCGTTCTGTGCTACATCGCCGGCGATAGGAAGATCATGGCGCTGGCGAGGGTGTCCGACGGCCAACCGTCGGATGTTTCGCAGGGAAGCTCGAAGAAGGGGGTCTGGCTTGAACTTGTGACGCCACTGAAGCGTCCTGTACCATTGCATGTCATTAAGAGCCGCGCTACCCTGCCGCCCGAGCATCCGGTCATGGACGCGCTGCATCCGTGGGTGTTTGAGCTGGAACGCGACGACGCCCGCGAGATCATCCGCGTCCTCAACGAGTTTGGCAACAACATCACCCTGCCCGGCATCGAGTCCGGCGACACGCTGGCCTTCGTCACCTTCCACCAGTCCTTCGCCTACGAGGAGTTCATCGAAGGGCTGCGGCCGCTGCCGCCCGACGACGAAGAGGCCAGCGGCGTTCAGTACGCCGTCGTGCCCGGCGTCTTCCGCCGCATCGCCGACCGCGCCGAGCGAGCCTGGCAGGCGTGGCAGACCCAGGCCGACAAAGACGCCAAGGGGCCGCCCAAGTACCTCCTCATCATCGACGAGATCAACCGCGCCAACATCGCCAAGGTCTTCGGCGAGCTGATCACCCTCATCGAGGACGACAAGCGCCTCGGCGCGGCCAACGAGCTTCGAGTCACTCTACCCGCGTCCGGCGCACTCTTTGGCGTCCCGCCCAACCTGACCATCCTGGGCACGATGAACACCGCCGACCGCTCCATCGCCCTGCTGGACCTGGCGCTGCGGCGCCGCTTCACCTTCGTGGAACTCATGCCCGACCCGACGCTGCTCCAGGGGCAGGTTATCGGCGGCGTGTCGCTGGACAAGTTACTGACTCGCCTCAACCAGCGCGTCGCGACCCTGCTCGACCGCGACCACCAGATCGGCCACAGCTACCTGCTCGACCTCAAGGACCTCGATGCGCTGCGCTTCGCGTGGTATCACCGCATTGTGGCGCTCTTGCAGGAGTATTTCTATAACGATGGCGAGCGCCTGCGCGCCGTGCTGGGTGCGGCGTTCATGGCAGAGATCAAGCTCGATACGGGGGTGTTTGAGTCGTCGCCCGACTTCCTCGACGGCGATACGACGCGCTGGGAAGTGCAGACGCTAGAGGGGGATGCCTTCGTCGCCGCCCTGAAGAAGATCGCGGGTGTCAATGCGGGGACTCTGCTGGCGGACGCGCCGAGTTGAAGCTCGGCGCTGAACGGGCCAAGCCCTGCGGGCTACAGACCAGCTCGAAGAGCTTCGCTCGATCAGCGCCACGGCTTGAGCCTGGTGCGACCGGCGGCCGAGGCGGCTCTCTACCCCGAATACGATGGCCGCAGCCCTTCGTTCCTTGGTCCTTCGTCCTCGGTCCTCTCCAGGAGGCGCGCCATGTCCGGTATCCACATCCGCCCCGCCACTAGCGATGACGTCGAGGCGCTATGCCGCCTGTACTACGAACTCCACGAGTGCCACGTGCGGGGCGTGCCCGACCAGCTTGTCAGCCTGGGCGCCTTCGACGAGCGCGATTGGTCCGATCTGGTCGCGGCCCTGGAGCGGCTCATCGGTGACGATAGCGCGGCCCTGCTCGTGGCGACGCAGGATAGTGCTGTGGTGGGCCTGGTCGAGGCCTACTTTCGCACCGACGCCCCCAGCCCTGCGCGTCGTGCCCGCTCCCACGCCTACGTGCAGAGTCTGGTGGTGACGGAGACCGTGCGCGGTCGGGGTGTGGGCCGCGCCCTGATGGCGGCGGCTCACACCTGGGCGGTGACGCGCGGCGCGGCCGAGATCGAATTGGATATCTGGGAGTATTCGGGTGGCCCGCTGGCCTTCTACGAGAGCCTCGGCTACCGCACTCTGCGCCGCACCCTCGTTCACGACCTCGTGTAGGGGCGGGGGGACGCTACTCATCGGTTGGAACAGCGAGGAGGGTGGTCGGTCGTCGGTGGTCGGAGGGAGGGTCGCCGGTCGTCAAGACGAGCGTCATGCCTATAGCACGTACACCTCGCCCTCGCGGGCCAGGTGCGTTGGCCCACCGAAGGCGCGGTGCGCGGCCTCCAGCATCGCCGTCGTATTGTAGCCGGTCCAGACGTGGGTCAGCACGAGCACGCGGGCGTGGGCGCGGCGGGCCATGGCCCCCGCCTCGTCGGGGGCCAGGTGGCCCCAGGTGTGCGGCTCTTCCTGGCGGCTCGGTACGCCCGCCTCGCAGATGAACAGGTCCGCTCCTCTGGCCAGGGGCGACAGGTCAGTGGCGGGGCCGGTGTCGGCCGAAAATGTCACCACGCGGCCCTCAGCCTCAATGCGGATGGCCCACGTGGGCACATAATGTGTAGTGGGCTGGAAGGTGAGGTGGAAGGGGCCAATGTCCAGCGCGTGGTGGGGATCATACTCGCGCATATCGAACTCGCCCTGGAAAAAGTCGCTCTCGTCCTCAGCGAAAGGGCGGGCGATGGTCTCCAGGGCGTCGGTTCCCTGGGGCGGGAGATGCACCGGGATGATGGCCGGCGGCCCGTCCCACGGTCCGTACTTGAGGGCGTAACGCATCGTCACCAGGTCCAGCGCATGGTCGGCGTGCATGTGCGTGATAACGATGGCCGATAGACGGTGGTAGTCGATGTGCTGCTGGAGGCGGCTGACGACGCCGACGCCGCAATCGATGAGCAGCGCGGTATCGCCCGACTCGAAGAGCAGGCCGGAGCAGGACCCGCCGGGGTTGGGGATGGCCGGGCTTGCGCCGAGGATGGTAATCTTCACCCTACGCCCCCGGCCAGGTGCGGCCGCTCAAGGTTGCGATACTCGACGGCGATGCAGCGATCCGCTACCACCTCCAGCCCGGCCGCCACCGCTTCGGCGATGGCCTGGTCGTTCGTCACGCCCAGTTGCAGCCAGATGGCGGGCGCGCCGATGGCGATCGCCTCGCGCACGTGGGCCAGTACCTCGCTCGGCCGGCGGAAGATATTCACGAGGTCCACCGGCTCGGGTATCGACGTCAGGTCGGCATACGCCG
>JAHCIE010000203.1 GCA_026129385.1 Anaerolineae bacterium | reverse complement strand
GCAACGCGCACGCCGACCCTCACGCCGACACACACCCCGACGCGGACGCCGACCCCCACCCCCACCCCCTACGTGTGCCCGCCGGTGCGGCCGATGGTCACGCCGGAGTGCCCGCCCGACGCCGCGCCCAACTACGTGCGCAACCCGCACTTTGTGGACGGCAGCCGGAGCTGGATAGGCTACAGCCAGTTGGGGCGCGGCCTGATTACCGTCAGCGGGCATCAGGCCAGCTTCTTCGGGCCGCCCGGCCAGGAGAACCACGAGCGGCTCGTCCAGTTCATCGACATCCCACCGGACGCCACGTCGATGAGCTTCTGGGTAGGGGACATCGCCCGCTATACCGCGGCCGTCGGCATCGGCCACCAGCCGCCCTTCCCGCCCGGCCTCAACACCTTCCGGGTCTCCCTCTACGACCTGACGCTGACCACCCAACTGGCAGAGTTGTGGAAGTTTGACATCGCCCTGCCGTCGGAGTGTGCCATCGACGCCTCCGGCTACAACCTGACCCCCGCCGAGCTGGCCCTCATGCGCGGCAAGACCATCGCCCTGGTCATGCAGTTCGATAAGGTCAGTACCGCCTATGAGTGGCAGGCCGGCGTCCTGGTCGACGACATTCACCTCCACGTGTGCGCCCCGGCCCATGCCTGCCGCGTGGGTCGCGACAAGACGGCCAATCCCACCACCGTCCAGGCGGGGGGCGAGACGACGGTCATGCTCAGCCTGACCGGCCTCGACGGCTCATGCCTGCCCGCCCGCAAGCCGGTCGACGCCATGCTGGTTCTCGACCGCTCCGGCAGCATGGCCGGGCAGAAGTTCAGCGACGCGCAGACGGCGGCCAAGGGCTTCGTCGACCGCCTCGACCCCGCCACCGACCAGTCGGGCCTGGTATCCTTCTCGGACAGCGCGTCCCTGGATCAGACGCTGACGCCCCAGATCGGCCCGGTGCGGGCGGCCATCGACCGTCTCGCGGCGGGCGGCACCACCAACATCGCCGAGGCCCTCACCCTGGCCCAGGGCGAGCTGACCAGCCCGCGCCACCGCCCCGCCAACCAGCCCGTCATCGTGTTGCTGTCCGATGGCAACCCGACGGCCGGCGGCGACCCACGGGCCGCCGCGCAGGCGGCGCGGGCGGCGGGCACGCGCATCTTCACCATCGGCCTGGGTAGTGACGTGGACCCAGGGCTGATGCGCGACCTGGCGTCTGCACCGGGCGACTACTTCTTCGCGTCCGACAGCAGCCAATTGGCGGCCATCTACGACCAGATCGCGGGCGTCATCGGCGGCTCTCCGGCCACCGACATCCTCATCGAGGATCGCCTGTCGCCCTACGTGACTCTGGTCCCCAACTCCTTCACAGGCGCGCCGCCGCCGAGCGTCAGCCCCGACGGCCGGACCCTCACCTGGCGCATCCCGCGCCTGGGCATCGAGACGCAGCGCTGGAGCTACCGCGTCAGGATGACCAGCACGCCCGGCACGTGGCCGACCAACGACTATGCCACCGCTACGTACCGCGACTCTAAGGGCCAGCCCGCCAGCCTGACCTTCCCCATTCCCCAGGTGACGGTCCTCGCCCCGGCCGCCAAGCACCCGCAGTTGATGTGCATGGACCACAAGGCCGACACCGGGCGCGTCCCGTCCAACCCCAACGGCGAAGGCTGGGCCGACAGCCCCGACATCTGGCTGCGCAACCAGCCCGACGGCATCGAGGCCCACCAGAACCCCATCGCGGGCCAGGTCAACACCATCTATGTTCGGGTGCGGAACATCGGCGATGGCCCGGCGACCAACATTACCGTCCACGTCTACGATTCGCCTGCTGGCGCGAGCCTGCGCTGGCCCGACGACTGGACGCCGGAGATCGGACGCCAGACCATCGCCAGCCTGGGGCCGGGGCAGTCGGCGGTGGTCGCCATCCCGTGGACGCCGACCGCCGACGGCCACGTGTGCTTCCTGGTGCGCATCGAGGCGGCCGACGACCCCATCACCGCCGATGGCTGGGTGCCCTTCGATAACAATATCTGCCAGAAGAACGTGCAGATTCTCGGCGGCGGCTCGACCAGCACCGGAGTAGGCATCGGCAACCGCAATCGCGGCCACGGCTACGGCTCCGTCACCCTCAAATCGGCCAACGTCCCGAACGGCGCGACCGCGAGCGTCAGCTTCAGCGACCCCGCGCTGTTCCAGCGCTGGCAGGGTAGCGGCGGAACCGTGACCGGCGGCAGTGTCATCCCTGGCACGTCCTCGATTCGCCTGAACGTGGGATCGTCGCCCGGGCAAGGCCGACGACGCCGCGCAGGCTGGCCTCGGCGTCACATCGCCGCGACCGTCGACCGCATCCCCTTCGCGGGCGAGGAGGTGGCTCAACTCGTCCTCAGCCTTGATACGCCAGCCGGGGCCAACCCGCCGACCATCGAGGTCGTGCAATCCCTCGACGGCCAGGTGGTGGGCAGCAACACGCTGCGCGCGGCTTCCGGGGGCGGCCTCCTGTACCTGCCGCTGCTGTATCGCAACGCGGGCATGTCGCTGCCGCCGCCGCCGACCCCCACCCCCACGCCCATCCCCTGGGTGACGCTGCTCAGCGAGAACTTCGAGGGCACGTGGCCCGTGAGCGGCTGGCATCTGCTGGACCAGGACGGCGTGACCAACGGCGAATACCAATGGGCGCGGCGGCCCTGTCGCGCGGCGACGGGCAGCTACAGCGCGTGGGCGGTGGGCGGTGGCGCGAACGGCGCGCCCCTGGGCTGTGGGGCAATCTACCCCAACAACGCCAAGACCTGGATGATCTATGGCCCCTTCAGCCTCGAAGGCTACACCCAGGCGCTGCTGCGCTTCCAGATGTGGCTCCGCACGGAGGCGAACGACAAGGCCTTCTACGGCGCGTCGGTGGATGGCAGCCAGTTCTACGGCTTCAACGTCACGGGGGACGTTGGCAACTGGCAGGAAAGGACCCTCGACCTGGCGAACGTGTACACCCTGGGCAACCTGACGGGCCGCCCCTCGGTCTGGATCGCCATCAACTTCACGAGTGATGGCGGCACAGCCCTACCGGAGGGGGCCTACGTCGACGATCTGGTACTCCAGGCCCGACGATAGCGCGGCGGCGGGCAGACCTGGTATGTAATCGAGGCAGGCCTGACAGGTGTTCGAACACCTGTCAGGCCTGCCTTGCTGCTATTTTCCCCTCGGGCCAGGGCTTGCCCTTCCGCAATAGCGCACCGCGTCGCATCGGGTCGGCCAATTTCGGGCCAACGTTCGATTTTGCCCACCCGGTGGATTGACTCTTGTGACGCAGTGCGCTATAATTTGTGTGAGTAATCGATAGCCTATTCGATTGATTACCTGACCCGTTCCCGCTGGAGGGAGCATGGCACGGAAGCCCGCCGACCAGACTGTCAGCCGCGAGGACGTCCTCGCGGCGGCGGCGCGCGTCTTCAGGCTGCACGGCTACCACGGGGCGACGATGCAGTTGATTGGCGCGGAGCTAGGTCTGCGTCAGAGCAGCCTGTACCACTACTTTCCCAGCAAGCATACCCTCCTCATTACCCTCCTCAACGAGGGCCTGGATCGCCTGACCCGTGTCGTGCTCGTCGCGGCCCACCCCGACCTGCCGGCCGATCTGCGCCTCGACCGCGCCATCCACGCCTATCTACACTGCGTCGCCGATTTTCCCGATGTCGCCCTCGTCACCATCCTGGAAGCGCGCGCCGTCTTCGAGAACCCTGAGGAGCGCCACGTCTACATTGCCCGCCGCGATGCCCTCGAATCCCTGTTTGCCGCCATCATCAGCGACGGCGTCAAGCAGGGCGTCTTTCGGCCTATTGACACGTCCATCGTCGTCAAGATGCTATTTAGCGTGCATAACTGGTTCGTGGTGTGGTATCGCCCCGACGGCCGTCTGCCAGTCGAGGCGATCAGCCACATTATCAGCCAATTCTTCCTGGCCGCCCTTGAGACGGGAGATTTGAGATTAGGGATTGGAGATTGGTCGGCCTCGCGGCCATCCCAATCTCCAATCCCTAATCTCTAGTCTCTAATCTCTACCTACCACGGAGACCTGCCATGAGTCGCACGATCACCCGCGTTGCCGTCATCGGCGCTGGCACCATGGGTGGGGGCATTGCCGCCCACTTCGCCAACGCCGGCTTCCAGGTGGACCTGCTGGACGTGCCCCCGCCGTCCCTGACGCCCGATGAAGAGAAGCGCGGCCTGACCCTCGACAGCCCCGCCGTCCGCAACCGCTTCGTCAATGGCGGCTGGGATCGCGTCAAGAAGTCGCGGCCGGCCGCCCTATTCACCGCCGATACCGCCGACCGGGTACGCCTGGGCAATACGGCCGACCACTTCGGCCGCCTCGCCGACGCCGACTGGATCATCGAGGCCATCATCGAGCAGTTGGAGCCGAAGCGCGACCTCATGGCCCGCATCGACGCGGTGCGCAAGCCCGGCTCCGTGGTCAGCACCAACACGTCGGGTATCCCCGTCAGCACCATCGCCGCAGGGTGCAGCCAGAGTTTCCGCGCCCACTTCCTGGGCACCCACTTCTTCAACCCGCCGCGCTATCTCAAGCTGCTGGAAGTCATCCCCACCGCCGACACGGACCCCGACGTCGTGGAGTTCGTGACCGACTTCGCCACCCGCCACCTGGGCAAGGGCGTCGTCATCGCCAAGGATACCCCCAACTTCATCGCCAACCGCCTGGGTAGCTTCGACGGCATGTACAGCATGAAGTACGCGCTGGACCACGGTCTCACCGTCGAGGAGGTCGATTTTCTGGCGGGGCCGATGATCGGCAACCCCAAGACGGCCCTGTTCCGCCTGCAAGACCTGGTCGGCCTGGACATCGCCACCCACGTCGCCAGGAACCTGTACGACGCCGCGCCCACCGACGAGAGCCGCGACATCTACCAGGTTCCCGCGACCATTGGCACGATGCTCGAGCGCAAGATGCTCGGCAACAAGACCGGCCAGGGCTTCTACAAGGAAGTGCGCGAGAACGGCAAGCGCGAATATTGGACGCTGGACCTCAAGAGCCTCGAATATCGCCCACCGGCCCGCGCCAGCTTCCCTGAGATCGACAGAGTGCGCAAGCTGGAGCCGATGAGCGCGCGCCTCCAGGCCCTCATGGCCGTGCCCGACTCCCGCGCCTCCGGCTTCCTATGGAGCACCACGGCCAACTCCCTGGCCTACGCCTCGCGGCGCATGCCGGAGATCGCCGACGACCTCGCCAGCGTCGACCGTGCTATGAAGTGGGGATTCAGCCGCCAGTTCGGTCCCTTCGAGACCTGGGACATGCTCGGCGTACCGGAGACGGTCGCGCGCATGGACAAGGAAGGCATCCAGGTCGCGCCCTGGGTCCACACCATGCTGCGTCAGGGCCACACCAACTTTTACAAGACGGTCGATGGCCTGCCTATGGTCTACGACATCGAGACCGGGACCTATCAGCCCGTGCCCGTGGACCCCAAGGTCATCGATCTGGACGCGCTGCGCGCCCAGGGCAAGGAACTCAAGCGCAACGACAGCGCCAGCCTGCTCGACCTGGGCGACGGCGTGCTGTGCCTCGAAGTGCACACCAAGGCCAACATCCTCGATGAGATGGTCTTCCAGATGGGCGAGGCCGGGCTGGCGATGCTCGACCAGCCCCAATGGGTCGGCCTGGTCATCGGCAACCAGGGCGACTACTTTGGCGCGGGCGCGAATGTCGCCCTGATGGCGATGAACGTCATGGCGGGCCAGTGGGATGTGGTCAACGACCTCGTCGCCAAGGGCCAGCAGTTCATGCAGCAGGTGCGCTTCAGCCCCAAGCCCATCGTCGCCGCGCCCTTCGGTATGACCCTCGGCGGCTGCGGCGAGATCAGCATGGCGGCCAGCCGCCGCGTCGCCTCGGCCGAGACCTACATGGGCCTGGTCGAGGTGGGCCTGGGCATCATCCCCGGCTGGGGCGGCTGCAAGGAGATCGTCCGCCGCGTCGTCTCGCCGCCCATGAAGACGCCGGGCGTCGACCCGCTGCCTTTCCTGGAGCGCGCCTTCACCCAGATCGGCACGGCCAAAGTCAGCGCCAGCGCCGAGGAGGCGCGCCAGATGGGCATGCTCGACGGCGGCGACCTGGTCGTCATGCACCCCGACCACGTGCTGGGCGAGGCCAAGCAGGCCGTTCTCGACATGGCCGCCACCTATCAGCCACCCGCCCGCGAGAAGACATGC
>JAHCIE010000202.1 GCA_026129385.1 Anaerolineae bacterium | reverse complement strand
CCTCGCGTCCTGGCCGCGTCCAGCACGGCCACATTCTTCGGGTACTTGTAGGTATACGCGCTCTGTACGACGCCGATGATGTCGGAGTCCGCGACGCCCCGCAGGTAATCATCCCCCGCCGCCAGCGTCGCCCCCAGGCGGTCAAGCTCGGCGGCCTGTGCCGCCAGCGACGGGTCGGCGCGAATCTCGTCGTAGGGTCGGGCCAGATGAACCGTGACGTCCGCCCCCTGGCGCGTGAACCAGCGAGCGAGGGACATGCCCTCGATGCCGGCGCCGACGACGGCGGCCCGCTGGCCGTGGAGGCCGCTGGGAACGCTGGTCATGCGCGCCTACAGCAGGGCCAGGGCGATGCCGAGCATCGCCGCCAGCACGCCAATGAGCCAGAATCGCTGCGTGACCTGGGTCTCCGACCAGCCCATGAGCTTGAAGTGATTGTGCAGGGGCGACATCTTGAACACTCGCTTGCCTTTGGTCGCCTTGAAGTACGATACCTGAATCATCACCGATAGGGTCTCAGCCACGAAGATGAAGCCGATGACTGGCAGGATGAGATACTGGCCCGTCATCAGGGCCACCACCGCCAGGGTTGCGCCCAGGGCCAGCGCGCCCGCGTCGCCCATGAACAGCTCGGCCGGGTAGGCGTTGTACCACAGGAAGGCCAGTACCGCGCCGACGACGGTAAAGGAAAAGGCCACCAGGTAGTTTTGGCCTTGCAGAAAGGCGATGATGCCATAGGCGACGAAGGATGTAGCCGCCGTCGTGCCCGCCAGGGCATCCATGCCATCGGTCAGGTTGACGGCGTTGGAGAAGCCCACAATCAGGAAGATGGCGAGGGGGATGTACCACAGGCCGATGTAGATGGGCTGCGCCACGGTGGGGATGGCGATAGAGTTCTTGCCCAGCCCGAAGTACAGCACCAGCGTGATGGCCAGCGCGAGGAGGGTCTGGATGAGAATCTTGTGCCGCCCCAACATACCGAATTGCTCGCGCCGCCCCCGCACGCCCATGTAGTCGTCAATCGCGCCCAGGGTGCCGTAGCCCACCAGGGCCGACAGGGGAACCAGGATGGACTGCCCGATGAGATTGAAGCCGAGTAGGTTGCCGATGTTCAGGCCGACGGTAATGAGCGCCACGGGCACGATGAACAGCAGCCCCCCCATGGTGGGTGTGCCGACCTTGATCTGATACGACTCGGGCAGCTCGATGCGAATCTGCGCGCCGATGGCCTTCGCGCGTAACAGGTTGATGAGCGGACGGCCCCAGATGACTGCGCCCAGGAAGGCCAACGCCCCCAGCGTCAGGGAGTAGGGCATGACAGGCAGCAGGATGGTCGGCATTAGGCCTGCCTCTCCGCACCCGCTGCTTCGCCGCCATTCGTGCCCTGGCCGGTCAGCTCCGCAACCATCGTCTCCATGCGCATGCCGCGCGATCCCTTGATGAGGACGAAGTCACCCGTCCCAATCGCGCCTTGCAGGGCAACCAGGGCAGCCTCCTTGTCGGGATACCACTCAATGCTCTCGTCAGACATGCCACACTCGCGTGCGCCGTCGGCGATGCCCCGCGCCAGCGCACCCACGGCGATGAGGCGATTGACGACCTCGGCGGCACGGCAGCCGACTACCCGATGGGCCTGGGCTTCGTAGGCTCCCAGTTCCAGCATGTCGCCCAAGACGGCGATGCGGCGGCCGGGCATCTCCTTGAGGAGGTTCAGCGCGGCGAGGCTCGAGTCGGGGCTGCTGTTGTAGGTATCATCGAGGAGCGTTGCGCCGTTGAGGGCCTGGACCACGACCAGGCGCACCTGGGCCGGCTGGGATTGCAGGCCAGCGATAATCTCCTCCCAGGTCAGACCTTCCACCAGACCGACGGCGATGGCGCGCAAGGCGGTGTGGACGCTGTGGCGGCCGATCAGGGGCGCATCGACGCGCAGGCTGTCACCCTTGTAGTGTACGGTGAAGGTGACACCTTCAAGCCCACGGCTGTCGACCCGGTCGGCCCATAGGTCGGCGGTAGGTGTCAGGCCATAGGTGAAGACCCTGGCGCGGGTCTTCTCGCGCATCGCCAGCACGCGCGGGTCGTCGGCGTTGAGGATGGCCGTGCCTTCGGGCGGCAGCGCCTCGACCAGCTCGGTCTTGGCGATGGCGATGTTCTCGATACTGCCGAGCCGTTCCAGGTGGACCGGGCCAACCATCGTTTCCACGCCGACTTCGGGCCTGGCCCACTCGCACATCTGGCGAATCTCGCCGATGGCATACATGCCCATTTCCAGGACGGCGCGCTCGTGTTCGGGCGTCAGGCGTAGTAGCGTCAACGGCAGGCCGATCTCGTTGTTGTAGCTCGCCTCGCTCTTGAGGGTGCGATAGCGCTGCGATAGGACGGCGGCCATGAGTTCCTTGGTCGTCGTCTTCCCTATGCTGCCCGTGATGCCGATGACGCGCACGGGCATGTGCGCCCGCCAGAAGGCAGCGAACCGCTGTAGGGCCGCCAGGCTGTCGTCGACGACGATGGCGATGGGCGTGCTCGCCGCCGCCAGCGGCGCCACCAACCGCACTGCGCCTGCCATGTCGTCGGGGCCAGTCGTCTCGATGCGCGTCAGGTTTTTGACGTATGCCAGCCCCGTCGGTTCGACGACTACGGCCACCGCCCCCCGCGCCAGGGCATCGGGTACGAATTGGTGGCCGTCGCGCGCCCCGCTGTGCTCGGCGAAGAAGACGCCGCCCGGCGTGACCTGCCGCGAGTCCACTACCACCTGGCTGACCCGCGTGGCTGCCAGTGACGGCCGGGCGGGGCGGACGCCGGTGATGCCCTCGATCGCGTCGGCCAGCATCATTGCGTATCGCCTCCGGGCTTAGGCTTGCGGTTCTCAGCCGCCAATCGCACGTTGTCGGGCGGAACACCGAGGTAGTCGAAGACCTGCCGCGCCAGGACACCGAAGAAAGGCGCAGCCACCTCAGAGCCAAGTTGACGATGGACCGGCTTATCAACCTTGACCAGGATCACGACCTGCGGGTCGGCGACAGGGCCGAAGCCGGCGAAGGAGGCAATGGTTAGCTCATCGTCGTAGCCCTTGTCGGTGGGGATCTGGGACGAGCCGGTCTTGCCGCCGATGGTATAGCCGGGGACGCTGGCCCGCACGGCCTGCTCTACAACGCCAACCAGGGCCTCATGCATGGCGGGGATGTTCTGCGGCGAAACGACCTGCCGCACCGCAATGGGGCGTGTGTCCTTGATAACCCGGTCGCCCTGCCGAATCTGTTGCACCACATAGGGCTGCACCAGACGGCCGCCGTTCGCGATGGCCGCCATCGCGGTGATTACCTGTATCGGGGTCGCCGCCATACCCTGGCCGAAGGCGTTGGTTGCCAGGTCTAGATCGCCCCAGCCCTGGGACTTGTAGTCGCGGATGAGACCGCCGACCTCGCCGGTAAGGTCGATACCTGTCGGCGCGCCGAAGCCAAAGTCGCGCAGATGCTTGTAGAAACGTTCGGGGCCGAGCATCTGGACCAGATGGACCGCGCCGACGTTGAGCGACAGCCGCATCATGGTGCGCATATCGACGCGGCCGTGGGCTACCCGGTCCCAGTCCCAGATCGTGACGCCACCGACGCGCATATAGCCCACGTCGTCGTAGGACGTATTGAGCGAGGCGACGCCTTCCTCCAGCGCAGCGGCCAGGGTGACAGCCTTGAGTACCGAGCCAGGCTCGTAGAGCTTACTGATAACCGGGTTTTCAAAGCGGTCGGGGGGGGTCGTCGCGAAGCGATTAGGGTCGTAAGTCGGCACGCTGGCCATCGCCAGAATCGCGCCGGTCTTGGGGTCCATGACGATGGCGCTACCGCCCGCGGCGTCTTGTGCCTCGACGGCCTTACTCAGTTCGCGCTCCGTCATGCGCTGGATGTTGGCGTCGATGGTCAACACCAGGTCGAAGCCGTCGCGCGGAGCGCGGAAGCGGGTCGGGTCCACTAGCAGCGCGCCGCCCCAGGTCCCATCTTCGCCGCGCAGGGCGTTATCGTAGTATTCCTCTACCCCGGTGTAGGCCTTGCCGTCGGCAGCCACGAAGCCGAGTACGTGGGCGGCGGTGCTGCCCATGGGATAGACGCGCTTGGCCTCGGTCTCCACGAGGATGCCGGGTAGTTTCGCGTCGCGGACCTGGTTGGCTGTTGCCTCATTCAGGTTGCGCGCCAGGCGCGTGTAGGTCCGCCCGTCCTTTGCCTCAAGCCCGGCGCGCAGCTCGTCGGCCGGGCGGCCAACCAGGGGCGATAGTTTGGCGGCCACGTCGGCGGCATTGGTGACGGCGCGCAGGTCGGCGGCGACGATGAATTCGGCCACATCACCGGCTAGCAGCAGCCCCGTACGGTCGTAGATAGCGCCCCGGCCGGCCTTGATCTGGCCGGGCTGGAGCTTGGCGGCGCTATCGGCGGCCTGGAGGTCGGCGTGGGGCATGAGTTGCCAGTAGCCGAGCCGCAGCGCCAGCACCAGGGCGAAGCCGCCAAAGACGGAGAAGATAAGGGCCAGCCGTCGCTGGGTCTGCCGGTCGAGGGGTGTCATGTCCGGGTAACGTTCTCTAGGTGTCGAAACCTGGCTAGCGCGCCAGCCAGCGTTGGAACTGCTGTTGGAGGTTGGTCCAACCGCCGGGTGTCTCAGTCGCTCCACTTTCGGCGGGCGGGGTGGCCAGGAGGCGATGATCGAGGGCGGCTGCCACCTCCGGTGAGACGGTAACGTAGGTGAAGGCGCGCGGGGCGCGGTAGCCCAGCTCGTTGGCGCGCTGCTCCAGTCGCTGCGGGTTCGCCAGGCGGGCCAGATCGCCGGCCTTTTCCGTACGCTGCCATTCCAACATGCGCCGCTCTTTGCTCAACTCTTGCAGCCGCGTGCTGGACGTGGCGACGGTCGCGGCAAGGTTCAGGTAGAGGAGACTGGCTCCACCCAGTAGAATCGCGCCGAGGAGTACGAGCAGCGCGATACGCGGCGTGTCTAGCCGCCCGGCGGGGCGGGCGATGGGGCGCACCTCGGCGCTACTTTGTGATAGAGTGACTGGATTCGTCGTCATACGTCTCACCGATAGGTCAGGGCAGCCGTTCAGCGACACGTAAGCGTGCGCTGCGCGCTCTGGGGTTAGCCTGGATCTCGACCTCGTCGGCCATCACCGGCTTCCTGGTCGTCAGGGTTAAGGTTGCTGTATGCCCGCAGGTACATACGGGCTGTTCGGGTGGGCAGAGGCAGTCGCGCGCTTCGTCGCGCATGAACTGCTTGACAATACGGTCTTCGAGGCTGTGAAAGCTGATAACGGCCAGCCGTCCGCCCGGGCGGAGCAAGCTCACTGCTTGTGGGAGCGCCCCGCGCAGCGCGCCAAGCTCATCGTTGACAGCGATACGGAGCGCCTGGAAGGTGCGTGTGGCGGGATGAATGCGCCAGTAGCCCTTCCCCCCCGCCGCGCGAGCGACAATTTGAGCCAGTGTACCCGTCGTCTGGATTGGCCGGGCAACAACGATGGCACGGGCGATGCGCCGCGAGGCCTTCTCCTCGCCGTACTCGTAGATGAGGTCGGCAAGCTCGCGCTCGCTCAGGCCGTTGACCAGATCCGCCGCGCTCACGGCAGCCGCCGGGTCCATGCGCATGTCGAGCGGGGCGTCCTGACTGAAGGCGAAGCCACGGTCGCTCGTGTCCAGCTGCATGGACGACAGGCCCAGGTCGAGGAGAATGCCGTCGACGGCGGTGAAGCCGTGGGCCGTGGCGACGGCGCGGAGGGTGCGAAAGTTGGCGTGTACCAGGACGGTGCGGTCGCCAAAGGGGGCGAGGGCCGCGCGCGCCAGTTGTAAAGCGGTTGGGTCCTGGTCGAGACCCAGCAGGCGACCGTCGAGGCCGCTGGCGGTGAGCAGGGCAGCGGCATGGCCGCCCGCTCCGAGAGTGCCGTCGATGTATCGTCCACCCGAGCGAGGTTGGAGCAGGCGGATCGTCGGCTCCAGCAGGACCGGGATGTGAGAACGACCCGTCACCTCAGATTAAAGCCGTGACGGGCCAGTTCCTCTGACCACTCGTCGCTTTCGCTCTCCAGGGCGTTCTGGACGCCGTTCCAGCGCTGCTTGTTCCAGACTTCCAGGTGGGGCGTCTTGGCATTGATACCGACGACGACAATCTCGGAGTCTGGCTCAATCTCGGCGTGCTTGCGCAGCGATGGCGGGATGAGCAGGCGACCCTGCTTGTCCAGCCGC
>JAHCIE010000201.1 GCA_026129385.1 Anaerolineae bacterium | reverse complement strand
AATCTTGAAGGCGTGGTCGTAGGCGGGGCCACCATCGATTCTGGCGCGGCCAATGTCGGCGGGGTGGCCGGGCGTTTCGGGTACGCCGATGACCTTGAAGTCGGGGTTGGCGAAGGTCGGGAAGCCGTGGCACTCGAAGCAGCGCGTGCGGGTCGAGCGGAACAGATTCAGGCCGCGCTTCTGCTCGGCCGTGAGGGCGGTGTGGTCGCCTGCCGCGTAGCGGTCGAAGGCGGAGTTGTTGCTGACCAGGGTGCGCTCGAAGGCGGCGATGGCCTTCGTGACATTGTCGAAGGTGACGCCACTACCGCCCTGGCCGCCGAATGCTTCGTCGAATAGCGCAGCGTACTCAGGAATGGCCCGCAGTTTGGCTTCCACCTGCGCGGGATTCGCATTCATCTCGTTGGCCGCCGTGATGGGGCCTAGCGCCTGCGCCTCCAGGTCAGCGGCGCGGCCATCCCAGAACTGGCGGTGGTTGTAGGTCGCGTTCCATACCGTGGGCGCGCCGCGCTCGGTAGCGGCGCCGCCGTCGCGGGCGGGGCCAACCCCTACGCCGTCACGGCCCATGGCGAAGGCGCGGCCGTCGGTGAAGCCCAGGTCGGGATGGTGGCAGGTCGCGCACGCGACCTCGTTGCCACCGGACAGGACGGGGTCGAAGTATAGCAGCCGCCCCAGGGCGACACGCTGCGGGGTGGTCGGGTTGTCGGGACGCATCACCAGCGCGGGAAACGGGCGTTTCAGGCCACCCTGGATGACAAGCTCGGTCGCCCCGGCCGGCGCAAGGGTGGCGGCCGGGGGGGCGGAGCGTTCGGCGGAGGCTGTTAGCGCAGCCATGCCCAGGATGGCGACGACGAGCACGCCGAGGAGGACCAGGAGCGTGATACGCCACAGACGCGCGGCGGGGGCGGTGGTGGTGGTCATGGTGGTCCTATAGGTTATGGATAGGTCAACGCCGACCGATACAGGGGGTGAATTATAGCACGGCGCGGGCGCGGAGCAAGGCGGTCGCGGCGCAGGCGCGGTCAGGCGATGTAGGACTCAGGTACGACCGCGCTCAGGTTGGGTGGATCTCGATGAGGGGCTGTCCCCGACGGACCACGTCGCCGGGCGTAACCCGCACCGCCCGTACGATGCCGGTATGCGGGGCGGTGACGCTTAACTCCATCTTCATCGCTTCCAGAGAGGCTAACTTCTGGCCGCGCTCGACGCTATCGCCCGTCGCCACGTACACGGCGACGACCTGGCCCGGCATGGCCGCCGTTAGACTATCGTCACCGCCGCCTGTCCCGCGTCGCCCGCGTCGCCCCGTCCCTGGCTCCAGCGTGAGGGTACGCCCGCCGACGGTCACCCAGCGGCGATGGCCGTCCCGCGCGACCACGGCACGCACGCGCCGCCCGTCGATATCCAGCGTCAACCCGTCGTCGTCAGCACGTACGACGCGGACCAGGTAGACGTGGTCGCCGACGGTCACGCGCTGCGTGTCGCCCTCGGTGTCGATGCGTACCCTCACCTCAGCATCACCCACCGAGTATCGTCGCTCCATTCGAGCCTCCTGGCGTGGCCTGCCGCCACGGGTTGTAGGGATCGCCGTCTACCGCCAGGGTTGCGCCGGGCGCGGCGCTGGCGGTGGCCGTCAACATGTCCAGCAGCGCGGCAGCGATGAGAGCGTCGTCGGGCACGTCGGGCGGCTCGGCCCACTCGCCAAAGGTCTGTTCGACCCAGGCGGTCGTGGTATGACCGGCGCGGAATGTCGGGTGGTCGAGCACGGCGCGCAGGAAACTGAGGTTGGTGGTCACACCCAGCACGGCGTACTCGTCCAGGGCGCGGCGCGTGGTCGCCAGGGCCGCCTCGCGGTCGTTGCCCCAGGTGATGAGCTTCGCCAGCAGCGGGTCGTAGTAGTGGCTGACCGTGTCGCCCGTGACAAAGCCGCTATCGACCCGCACGCCGGGGCCGCCCGGCTCGACGACCTTGAGCAGTGGCCCGCTGGACGGCAGGAAGCCGCTGGCCGGGTCCTCGGCGTAGACGCGGCACTCGATGGCGTGGCCGCGCTGGCGCAGGTCGGTCTGGGTAAAGGGTAGCGGCTCGCCAGCGGCGACGGCGATTTGCAGCTTCACCAGATCGACGCCTACCACCAGCTCGGTGATGGGATGCTCGACCTGGAGGCGGGTGTTCATCTCCAGGAAATAGAAGTGACCGTCGGCGTCGAGAAGGAACTCGATGGTTCCCGCGTTGACGTAGCCCACGGCGCGGGCGGCAGCCACGGCGGCCTGGCCCATGCGCTGGCGGGCGGCCTCGCTCAGGTGGGCAGCGGGCGTCTCCTCGATGATTTTCTGGTGGCGGCGTTGGACGGAGCAGTCGCGCTCGAAGAGGTGAACCACGTTGCCGTGGCGGTCGGCCAGCACCTGGACCTCGATGTGGCGCGGGTTGACCAGCAGCTTCTCCACGTACACGGACGTATCGCCGAAGGCCTTACCTGCTTCGCGGGCAGCGCCCTCGATAGCGGACACGAGGTCGTCGGCGTGGAGGACGGCGCGCATGCCCTTACCGCCGCCGCCCCCGGCGGCCTTGACCAGCACCGGGTAGCCCAGGCTCTCGGCGGCCGCCGCGTAGTCATCGAGACTGCCGCCGCTCTGGTAGCCGGGCACGACGGGCACGCCCGCCTCCTGCATCAGCGCGCGCGCGGCCGTCTTTGATCCCATGGCCTCGATGGCCTCGGCGGGCGGGCCGATGAAGGTCAGCCCGGCTTCGGCCACGGCGCGGGCGAAGGCGGCGCGCTCGGACAGGAAGCCATAGCCGGGGTGAACCGCGTTGCAGCTGCTGTCCAGGGCGACCTGTACCACGCGGTCGATGCGCAGGTACGACTCGGCCGGCGGCGGCGGGCCGAGCAGGACGGCCTGGTCGGCCAGGGCCACATGACGCGCGCCCGCGTCGGCCTCGGAGTAGACGGCGACGGTCTCGATACCCAGATCGCGGCAGGCGCGGATGACACGCACGGCGATCTCGCCGCGATTGGCGATGAGGATACGTTGGAACATGGCTGGTCTCTCAGGTTGTTGCGACTGACCGTCGATCGGCTCCCATCATGATCAAGCACGAAGGACGCGAAGCTAAGAACAGGCCCTGTCTTCTCTAGTCCGCGCTCGTCCGCGTCCTATCCGTCGGCCTCCACCTGTAGCCCCTCGAAGTCGAAGTCGAAGTCGAACACGGTCAGGTCCCCGGCGACGAGGCGGGCGTGCAGTTCGCCGCTGCTGTTGGGCGCGTAGAACAGCACGCAGCCGCCGCCGCCCGCGCCGAGGGCTTTACCGCCAGTCGCACCGTGGCGCCGGGCGAGGTCGAACAGGGCGTCGATCTGCGGGGTGGTGGTCGATGGGTCGAGCGCCTTCTGGCAGGCCCAGTTTTCCGACAGCAGCGCGCCGAAACCCGGTAGGTCGCCCGCCAGGAGGGCGTCACGCATCTCGACGGCGATGGCCTTGAGGCGGCGCAGGGCCTGGGTGGTGCGCGGCTCGCCGCGACGATACGCGCCCATGACCGTGGCGATGATGTTGCCCGACACCCGCGAACGGCCGGTGTAGACGAGCACGAAGTCGCGGCGGAGAGCATCGAGGACGGCGGGGGGCACGTCGACGCGGGTGGCCGTGGCGGCCGGGTCGTGGAACTCCAGGAACTGGAAGCCGCCGTTCAGGGCCGCGTACTGGTCCTGCCGCCCGCCCGCCACGCCAATGTCAATCTCCAGGTGGTGGGCGCGGTCGGCCAGCGCCGCGCAGGGCCACTGGGGGCGCAGCACGTTCAGCGCGCCGAGCAAAGCAACCCCCACCGACGCCGACGCGCCCAGCCCTGCACCCGGCGGGGCGTCACTCGACGAGGCCAGGTCCACGGCGGGCGCGCCGGCGGCCGTCACGGCCGCCTTGAGCAGATCTAGTTCACCGTTGTAGGTGAGGGCATGGGTTAGGCTGCCAGCGACGATGGCGTGGTAGTCGTCGGAGGCGAGGCGGATGTGGCCGTCCTCGCGCGGCGACAGGGTGACGCGGGCGTAGCGTGCGATGGCGGTGTTGAGGACCGCGCCGCCGACCTCGGTGGAGAAGGGCGGCACATCGGTCCAGCCGCCGCCCAGGTCGAGACGCATGGGGGCGCGGGTGCGAATGGTGGGCATGGCGCGGCGGGGCGCTACATCCTGAACACGCCGTACTGGGTCGGCTCGTCGGGCGCGTTCAGGCACGCGGACAAGGCGAGGGCCAGCACGCGGCGCGTCTCTGGCGGGTCGAGAATACCGTCGTCCCACAGGCGGGCCGTGGAATAGTAGGGGCTACCCTCGTGCTCGTACTTTTCAAGGATTGGGGCCTTGAAGCGCTCCTGCTCCGCGCTCGACATAAGCGGATCGCCGCTGCGAGCCAGCTGATCCTGCTTGACGGTCAACAGCACGTTGGCGGCCTGCTCGCCGCCCATGACGCTAATGCGGCTGTTGGGCCACATCCATAGGAAACGCGGGCTGTAGGCGCGGCCGGCCATGCCGTAGTTGCCTGCGCCGAAGGAGCCGCCGATGATGACAGTCAGCTTGGGCACGCGGGCGTTGGCGACAGCGTGGACGAGCTTCGCCCCGTCGCGGGCGATGCCGCCTGCCTCGTACTCGCGGCCGACCATGAAGCCGGTGATGTTCTGTAGGAATAGGAGCGGGATGTTGCGCGCCGTGCATAGCTCGATAAAGTGCGCGCCCTTGAGGGCCGACTCGCTGAATAGCACACCGTTGTTGGCGAGGATGCCGACCGGGTAGCCGTGGATGCGGGCGAAGCCGCATACCAGGGTGTCGCCGTAGAGGGCCTTGAACTCGCGCAGGCGGCTACCGTCGACGATGCGGGCGATGACCTCGCGCACGTCGTAGCTCTCGCGGAAGGTGCGCGGGATGACGCCGTACAGCTCGTCGGGGTCGTAGAGGGGAGCTTCGGGCGGGGCGACGTCGAGGCTGACGCGCTTGCGGGTGTTGAGGGTAGCAACGATCTCGCGGCACAGCTCGAGGGCGTGGTCGTCGTTGAGGGCCAGATGATCGGCGACGCCAGAGCGGCGGGTGTGGACGTCTGCGCCGCCCAGCTCCTCGGCGCTAACCTCCTCGCCCGTGGCGGCCTTGACCAGCGGCGGCCCGCCCAGGAAGATGGTCCCCGTGCCGCGCACGATAACCGTCTCGTCGCTCATGGCCGGGACGTAGGCGCCGCCCGCTGTGCAAGACCCCATAACCGCCGCGATCTGGGGGATACCCTGCGCGCTCATGCGCGCCTGGTTGTAGAAGATGCGTCCGAAGTCGTCCTGGTCGGGGAAGACTTCGTCCTGCATGGGCAGGAACGCACCGCCGGAGTCCACCAGGTACAGACAGGGCAGGTGGTTCTCCTCGGCGACCGCCTGGGCGCGCAGGTGCTTCTTGACGGTCATCGGGTAGTACGTGCCGCCCTTGACCGTGGCGTCGTTGGCGACGATGAGGCACTCGCGGCCGGCGACCAGGCCGATGCCGGTGACGATGCCCGCCGACGGGGCCTCGTTGAAGTACATCTCCCAGGCAGCCAGGGGCGACAGTTCGAGGAACGGCGCGCCGGGATCGAGCAGGCGGCGGATGCGCTCGCGGACGAAGAGCTTGCCCTGCTCGACGTGGCGTTTCTGGGCGCGCTCGCCGCCGCCGCGTCGCACGTGGGTCAGGCGGTCGCGAAGTTCCTGGGCCAGCGCGGCGTTGTGCTGTCGGTTCGCTTGAAAGCGGTTGTCTTGTGGGTCAATCTGCGAGTCAATGACTTCCATAGTCACGCCCTCGACAGTCTGTCGTGGAGTAAGGTAGTCGAAGTGTAGCGGATTGTGACGCGCCGCGCAAGTCACGCTGATTCGATTTGCCGTCAGTCGGCAAGCGGCGTATCATGTCGCCATCGTGTAGGCGAGGATACATGCCGCCGCCATCACTGCGTTCTCTCCTGACGGTCGTTCAGGCTGGCGTCCTCGCCGGTCTGAGTTTCATGGTCTGCCTCCTCCTGTTCGGCGCCCCTTGCCTCGGCATCCAGACCTCCGACGACGCCGCGACGCTGGCCGCCGCCGTCGCATGGTGGGAGCGCGGCTCGCCTGCCATCTCCCACATGCGCTGGCTCAACGAGCGCGTCGAAATCGGGCACGAGGGTCGCGACGGCGAGCTATACGCGAAATATGGTATGGGGCAGATTGGCCTGGGCGACAGCCTTCTGGCGCACCAGATGCGAGCCGGTTTCAGCGCGCCCGTGG
>JAHCIE010000200.1 GCA_026129385.1 Anaerolineae bacterium | reverse complement strand
CGCGTCGCCAGCCACCACCGCGAGCTATTGGCCCACGTTCGCGACATAGGGATGCTGCCGGGTGTGCAGGTGGAGGTGGTGGCGGTCGCACCCTTCGGCGGCCCGCTGACGGTCCTGGTGGACGGCGTGCCCCAATCCGTCAGCCCGACCGTCGCGCAGAACGTGTTCGTGTACGCCGAGGAGCCGGTCGTGATGGGTGAGACATGAGCCGTGAGACGTGAAACCTGAACTACACCTAACGTGCTCACGTTTCACTCGTCACGTATGAATCCCGTGTGTTGGCGACGAGGGCAGCTCCAAGGGGTGGGACGAGGCGCAGGGCGCGCAGGCCGAGGCCCAGCATTGTTGGGCGGAGCATGAGGGGTTGCGCCAGGCGGCCCAGGCGCAGGCGTCGGTCGAAGTGGGCGTGCCACTGGCGGGAGAAGGTGGCCTTGAGGCTCGCGGCGGCGCGGCGGCCGGCCAGGGTGTCGAGGACCAGGGGCGCGACCATCTCCGCGGCCGCCAGACCCATCGCCATGCCGTTGCCCGCCAGGGGGCTGATGAGGCCTGCCGCGTCGCCTAGCATCAGTACGTCATTTTCGACGACTGCCTTGCGAACAAAGGGGATCTGGCTGATAGCCAGGAAGCGGTCGTGGATGCGCGCGGCATGGGCCAGCCACGCGGCCAGGGCCGGGTTGGTGGGCAGGACCTCGGCGGCAAGGCGCGCCGGATCACCCCCGCAGGCGTGCAGGACGCGGGTCTCGGCCAGCAGGCACAGGTTGATTCTGCCGCCCTCGATCTCGGCCAGGCCACAGTAGCCACCATCGAAGCCGTGCAACTCGACGCGGCGGCCAATGGGCGGGCCGTGGTAGTGGGCCTTGAGGGCGAAGGTGGGATGGTCCAGGCTTAGAAAGGTCCGCCCCAGGGTGCGGTCCAGGTTGGCGCGCTTGCCCCACGCTCCCAGCACCACCCGCGCCTCGGCTGCGTGCGCCCTATTCCCCGCCTGCCACGTTACCCCGAAGCCCTCGGCCAGGCTACCCACCACGCCCGTTACCCGCGCTGCCTGCCGCGCGTCCGCGCCCACCTGCCCTGCGTGATCGAATAGAAGCTTGTCCAGGGCGTAGCGGCTCAGGCCGATACCCGGCGCGGGAAAGGGCGCGTCCCAGCGCGCGCCATCGCGGGCGGTGATGCGGGCCGCGGTGAGGCGCGGCGGAGCCAGGGCGTCGATGGCGGGCCACACGCCGAGGCGCTGGAAGACGCCCACCGTCTCTGGCGACAGGAACTCGCCGCACAGCTTGTCGTGGGGCAGGGTGGCGGCTTCCAGGAGCAGCACGGACGCGCCGGCCCGCGCCAGCAGGGTGGCCGCCGCGCTGCCGGCCGGCCCGCCGCCAGCAACGATGACGTCGTACTGCCGCGTCACTTGATCTCCGTATCGATGATGTGCAGGCCGTAGGCGTTGATGAGGGTTGTGGTATGGTAGGTGCGCATGGCAGGCATGGCTACGCCGTAAAGGTGCACGTGGCCGTGGATGTGGTAGCGCGGGCGATAGCGATTGATGAGCCAGCGGTAGGCGCGGAACCCCTGATGGGCAAAATCGGGGCCGTCACCGAGACCGGCCGCCGGGGAGTGGGTAAGCAGGCAGTCCAGGGGGCGGCCGCGTCGCCGCTCGGCGAGCCACAGGCGGGGCGCAAGCCTCAGCACGCGCGCCCACATTTCGGTCTGGGAGTAGTGGTAAGGTTTCCCCGGATTGTAGTTGATGGAGCCGCTGAAGCCCGCCACCAGGAAACCCTCGACCTCAGCCAATCGGCCATCCATGTAGGTCCAGCCCTTGGGGCCGATGAGGGGCGCGCCATACTCATCGTAGGACAGGGGCAGGTCATGGTTGCCCGCCACGAACAGGCTTGGGGCGCTATAGACGTCCACCAGGTACGAGAGGTAGCTATAGGGTAGGTCACCCGCAGCCAGAATGAGGTTGAAGGGGCCGAAGTTCTCGCGAGCGTGGGAGCCTTCCAGGCGCTTGGCGATGCGGTCCGCGACGGCGAGGATACGCATTATCCCGATCCGCTCCCGCGTGCGGCTTTGCGCTCCAGGCGGGCCAGGCGGTGCTCCAACTCGGCCAGGACCGTCGCACTGTTCAGGCTGTCGTGGCGGACCTGCGACGCGCGTACCATATCGATGGCGCGGCGCACAGTCACGATGGCCGAGGTGTAGTCGCGGGCGCGATGCTCGTAGTACTTGGCAAGCTCGACATAAGGATAGAGGCGGCGGGCGGTTCCGGTGTCGATGGCAGCCACCCATTCGGCCACGGCGCGGTCCCATGCCCCCTCGCGCTTGCACAGCTGCCCCCAGCGTTCCTTGGCCTGCTCGTGCAACTCCGGCGGCAACTGGCAGCGCATGGCGTGCTCGTAGGCCTCCACCGCCTGGTCCACCGCACCAGCCGCCTCGTAGACGATGCCCAGGCTGAGCCAATCCGCACCGTGGCTGACGCCGTTGCCCCAGGGGTCGTCGAAGGCGTCGCACATTCGCGTCAGCAGGGCGGCCATGGAGACGATATCCAGGGCGTTGTGGTAGAAGACGCGCTCCAGCCGGCCCAGCGTCCCGTGGCGCACGTAGTCGAAGTAGATGTAGGGGATGATCATGCCCGGCACGTCGTCGGTGCGCTCGACGCCCAGGATACCCCGCTCCAGCGAGCCGAGGGCGCAACTGCCGAGGCGGGCGCGCCACAGGCGGCGGGCGGGCAGCAGCAGATCCAGGTGGGGCGCAGTTGCCAGGGGCGCGCGCCGCCGCGCCAGGCGATAGCGTGTCGTCAGCAGCGGCATGTCGAAGGCGCGGCCGTTGAAACTGACGATGCCGCTGAACTGGCTCAGCCACTCGTCCAGGGCGTGGAGTTGGGCAAGCTCGTCGCCGGGGTCGCGCAAGAAGAACTGACGCACGCGGAAGGCGTCGCCCTCGAAGGAACCGACGCCCACCAGGAAGGCCAGCGTTCCCGTCCCGCCGCCCAGCCCCGTCGTCTCGATGTCCACGAAGGCGGCGCGGCGCAAGTCGAGACGGTCGAGACTGGCGTCGCGGGTCAGGCGCGCGACGTGGTGGCCTGTCGATGGCGGCTCGCCGACGGGCAGGCCCGCGTGCTCCGGGTAGCGGGTATCGGCGATGAAGCACGCGCCGTGGGGCGTAGTCACGTCCACGCCGTCCACCACCTCGGCGATGTCGGCGCGGCGACGCGGCTCGCGGGGCGGCGGGGGCGGCGGCTGGATGCCCTCCACGCCGCGCTGCACGCCCAGCCGCCGCAGCCGCTCCAGGCGGTCGCGCATCGATAGCGGTTCGCTCATGGTCTCGCCCCGGCGTTCATCGCTGTGTCAGCCCCACTACGAGCCTGCCCATCTCTACCACTACGGAATCGGTGTTTCCTGAAACTCGCCGCTGTCCACCATGTACTGCCAGCCGCTCATGTCGGGCGGCTCCAGGCCCAATTGCGTGATGATAGTTGACACCTGCGTCCGATGCTCGGTCGCGTGGTTGATCGCCTGGAGCATCAGACTGGCGAGGGGGTAGCGCACCATCAGCTTGAGATCAGGGTCGCTCTCCTCGACGATGGTATTGGCGCGGGCCGATAGGGCCAACTGGAGCAACTCGTCACCTGTCCAACGCGCGATCCGCTTCAGCGCCGCGAAGCCCGGAAACACGCCCCACGGCGGAGGATTGTCAGTCCGGCGGCCATTCACGCGATACACGTAGCTCGTTTCGCCGCTCACGATGTGCATCAGTGTCTTGCGAATGGAGCCGAAACCACCGATGGCCGCCGTATCGAGCTGCTCATCACTTAAGGCCTCGCAAAAGTCCAGCAGCTTCAAGTTGGCCCAGGTGTTGTGGTAGAACAACACCCTTAGCACACTCGTGTCGGCTTGTGTCGTCGATTCCATTGTTGCACCCTTTCTACATGAACTGCCGCTGGCGACGAGAACCACTCCCTCTGGGAGAGGAGGCCGGAACTAGATCATCTCCTCTAGCAAGCGCAGGGTCCACCGCTTCGCCAATGGGTCGGCGTCGGTCGTGGGGCCGATGCAGCCGGGGCAGCCGTTCTCGCACGGACAGGCGCGAATCAGGTCCAGCGCGTCGCTCATCAGCGTCGCGTGCAGTTCGTACAGGGCGGCGGCGAAGCCCAGGCCGGCCGGAATCTGCTCGTAGACGGTCAGCGTCGGCAGACCCGTCCCCGCCGCCTTCGACTCAGCCAGCACCCCCAGATCGCGCGGGTCACACATCAGGTACAGCGGCGCGAGCTGGCCCACCACGTTCGCCAGCCCGCCCAGCGCACCCAGGATGCGCTGGTGCTCCTCGGCGCGGCGGTGGCAGCGGTTGCATAGCGTCACCAGATTCTCGACGCGGTTGGCGATCTCGTCGTGGCGGTTCTGGCCGCGCACGTAGCCGAAGCTACGGAAGGGCTTGACGTGGTGTACATCGTGTTGGCGGCCGTCGCGCTCCGGCGCGCCGCACCCCTGGCAGCGGTAGCCGTCGCGGGCGCGGGTCGCGTCGCGCTGGCGAAACCACGTGGGGCCGTAGTCGTTGGCGTCGAAGCGCCACCAGCCCTCGGCGCGCAGATGGTCCACCGTGGCCTGGGCGACGCGGAACCAGTAGGCCGTGGTCAGCATGGTCTGCGGCGGCAGGTCAATCTCCCCCCAGCCGAGCGTCTCGTTGGTTCCGAAGCGCACCTGGCGGTAGGTGGTCGCCTTGCTCGTCGCCTCGACCTCGCCGTGGGCCACCTGGCCGCCGGGCTGCTCCGCCTCGGCGAAGGTCGCCACAACCTCGACGGCGACGCTGGCGCTGGCGTCGGTGTAGTATTCGACCTGGACGGGGCGCACGTAGGCGTGGCCCGCCTCCCAGTCCAGGGTGTCGACGTGATACATGGCCCCGTCGTGGAGGTAGATAGCGCCGGGGTAGACGAGGCCAGGGGCGCGGCTGCGCTCGACCTCGCCGACGCTGCGCGGCTCGTCGGGGCCGTCCTGGCAGGTGATGACGACGCGCTCGGGGCTGGCCGTGCGCAGGCTGACGCCTTCGGCCGGGTAGCCCTCGGCCAGCCAATGCCACGCCCCACCCGACAGGTGCAGCGACCCTTCCTCGCTCAAGAAGGCGAGGATGTCCTGGGTCAGGGCTACGCGGTCGGTGTCGCTGTCGCGGGCCGCGACATGAACCCAACCGCCAAAGCCCTCGTCCGTCCTGAAGGGCAGCTCGAAGGCGGCACAGCGCAGGTGGTCGGTCAGGATGAGGGCATTGTCCGCATTGATAAGGGCGCGCTCCGGCGAGGCCCCCGCCCGCTCCGCGCTCCCCCACAGGTAGTCGGGGTGGGCGGCGATGTACTGGTCCAGTGGTCCGCCGCTCGCCACCAGGATGGCCGCCGACGGGGCCAGCCGTCGCCCGGCGCGGCCCGCCTGCTGCCAGGCGCTGGCAATGGTACCCGGGTAGCCCGCCAGGATGACGGCGTCCAGCCCGCCGATGTCCACGCCCAGTTCCAGGGCGTTGGTCGTCACGACGCCGCGTAGCGCGCCCTCGCGCAGGCCCGCCTCGGTGGCGCGGCGCTCGTGGGGCAGGTAGCCGCCGCGATAGCCGGCGATGGGCTGGCTCACCGAGCGACGCAGGTTGTGGAGGATGACCTCGGTTGCCAGGCGCGTCGGGGCGAAGACGGCCGTCTGCACGTCATGGGCCAACAGGCCGCGCGCCAGTAGTGTGGCCTCCGCGCTCGCGCCGCGCCGTATCCCCAGGTGACGGTCGACAACGGGCGGGTTGACGGTGATGAGGTGACGCTCGCCGCGCGGCGCGCCATCGTTGTCGACGACGGTCACTGGCGCTTCGACCAGACGCTCGGCCAACTCGCCGGGGTTGGCGATGGTCGCCGAGGACAGGATGAACTGGGGCGACGCGCCATAGAAGGCGGCGACGCGGCGCAGGCGGCGCAAGACGTTGGCGACGTGGCTGCCGAAGACACCGCGATAGGTGTGCATCTCGTCGAGCACCACGAGGCGCAGGCCCTCGAAGAAAGCGGCCCAGTTGGTGTGATGGGGCAGGATGCCGGTATGGAGCATGTCCGGATTGGAAACGATGACGCGAGCGGTCTTGCGGGTACGGCTGCGGGCCGAGGGCGGCGTGTCGCCGTCGTAGGTGGCCGCGCCGATGGGGGCGCCGAGGGTGTCCTGCCAGCGGCCCAGCTCGACTACCTGGTCCTGGGCCAGGGCCTTGGTGGGGAAGAGGTACAGGGCACGGGCGCTGGGGTCGG
>JAHCIE010000020.1 GCA_026129385.1 Anaerolineae bacterium | reverse complement strand
CGCTGCGCCTGCTGAAAGTCGGCCAGCACCTCGTCGAGGGGCCGGTCACGGTTCGCCAGGTAGGTGGCCGCGTTGAGCGCGTCGGCGTCGTCCCAGGTCTTGCCCGCTTCGGGGATAGCGGGCCTCTCACCGCCCACGGCGGTCGCGATCCAGTCCATGCCGCGACAATCCCAGGCCGCGAGGTGGGCGAGGATATCCTTGACCGACCACTCGTGGTCTACGCCCGGCTGCTCCATCGCGGTGGGCGTCAGCTGGGAAAGCAGGTCTTCCAGGCGAGACCGCTCGATACTGAGCTTCTCCAGGAGAGTGGCTTTGGCGGCAGGCTCTGGCATCGAGACTCCAGCGTCGAAGGCAAGGATGGGCGCGGCGCTGGGGGGAAGGCGCGGGCCGATGCGATACGCGGAGGATAGCAGAGGGAGACGCGGTCGTCAAGGGTCGGCGGGCAACTCCTCGCGAACTTCGTAGTGCTGCACCCCCGTGAACTTGTCCGCGCCGGCAACGTCCTTCCGGCCAGGCCGACTATCGGCGCTGTTAGCCACTCCTCGGCGTGCGCCCGCCGGGCCGCCGCGGCCGGTTGGCTGGCCCGCGCCGCCGGCGCGCATCCGAGGCCCCCAGGCGCTTTGCGGCCAGGGCCAGCAGGTCGCTGACTACCCTCTCAAAGAGACCGGCGTCGAAGAAAGGCGGGTAGTTGCCCATCCCAAACAGGTTGTCACCCACGTCGCGGTCGGCGCGGTCACTGAAGCCGGAGAAGCCCCAGGGCAGGAAGCCCACCGCGCCTGAGGCGAATGTGAACGCCGCCAGGTCGGTCAGCCGCGTCATGTCGCGCGGAGGGTAGCCCGCCTCCTCCACGATAAGCGGCTTGCCCGTCGCCTGGGCGAGGCCTACCTGGTGGTCAATGTAGGCGCGGCGTCGCCCTTCGTCGGGGTCGCCCCGAAATCCTGGTAGGGCGCTGAGATGGGGGAAGTTCTCACCGCCCCCCGCCAGGTGGAGGGTCGCGAAGTCCAGGTTGGGGTTGGCGTAGAACTGGCTGGCCTGCAACGGGTCGAAGGCGCAGTGAAACGTGCTAATAATCCCCGCCCCCACCAGATGCGAGGGGTCGAGCCGCCGAATCTCGGCCGTCACCAGCGACATAAAGTCGAGGAACACGCCGGGGTCGGCGGGCAGCTTCAACTCGTTGCCCACCTCCCAGGCGAAGATGCGCGGGTCGTCCTTGAAGCGGCGAATCATCGCCTCCACCAGCGGCCAGTAGTGGGTGCGCCACTGGCCCGCGTACCACTCCCGCCCCTCCAGGAAGCCCGCCCGGTTGAAGAACCCCTCGTCGTCCCGGGGGTAGTAGCCCCGCCCCTTGTTGTAGTCGGTGAAGGCGACCAGCAGGCGTACCGCGTCCGGCCGCATCGCATCCGCCGGACCGCACGCCGTGTCCAGGACGGCGGCCAGCCGGTCGCCCACCTCGGCGGCGATGGTGTCGGGGTTGTAGGCGCGATGCGCGACGAAGACGCGGGCGACCCGGCTCCCCATGCGACGCGCGGCGTCCAGTTGCTGCCCGATGTGCTCGACGTTGCAGTGTTCGTTGACCGCGTGGTTGCCGTAGTGCAGCAACTCACGCACGTTGACGCCGAGGAACCTGAAGGGCTGATCGTCCAGGCGCAGCTGGCCGCCCTCAGCATAGGCAAAGCCCGCGCGCGGCGCTCGCCACCGCACCGGCGGCCGGCTATCGCGTTCGGCCGGCGGCACGACGATGTGCTCGCGTTTCAATTCCTCAGGGTGGAGTATCACTTCCAGCCAGAGCGCCTGGCCCGTGCGTGGGTCGTACTGAATCACGCCGGCCGTGAAATCCTGGCGGATCACGATGTCGCCGTTGTCCAGCCGGACCTTGTACTCGTCCGACAGGGCGGGGCCGCGCGTCTCCCCGCGGCGATAGGCCAGGGCAGCCGCCTTCATGATGGCGGTATCCATGTTGACGCCTTGCCCGTGGTGTCTCAAATACATCTCGAAATACGCCTGTAGCTGGTCCCTGGCAACCTTCGAGGCCGTCGGGTCGATCAGGCCCAGCGGTAGGACAGACGCGATGGTGGGCGGGTCGCCAACGACGAAGGCGTCCACCTCGAACGTAAGCCGCCTGTCGCGGCCGAGTTGCGCGACCGCTCGCCGGACGCTCTCGCGGGTGTACTTGACCAACTCGGTTTGGGGGTAGGTCAGCGGGTCGGCGGCATAGAAGTGGGTGTCTGTGTAGCCCAGCAGGACAATGAAGTGCTTGGAGATCCAGCCTGATCCGGAGCCATAGGAGTATGGCTCCAGCGCGCCGTTCCACAGCCGCAGGATGATCGGCTGCGCGGCATCCAGCGTCTGCTCCACCTCCTGCCAGGTCTGCGCCGCGCGATGGGCAATGCCCCGCTGACCGAGATAGCGAGCCATGTCACCGTAGTCGGTGAAGACCGGCGTACTCCAGTCGGCTCCCTTCAACTCAGCCGCTATCTGGTGCATCGTCTCGCGCAGCTGAGGCTCGGCCGTCGCGGTGATCTGTCCAATGGAGGATAGCGCCATGGTGAGACAGGCGGGGCCACAGTTGTCGTGGCCGCTGCCATCAGCTTCAAGCTGGCTGATGTACGCAACTTTGAGCGGGAAGGTTGGGGTCACAGGGCTACGCCGGCGGAGCGCGGGGCGGGGTGACGGGCCGCTCGCCGTCCCCACTAGCCACTGCCGCAGGTCGTCCGCCGAGCCACGAGAATACGTCGTAGTCGACAACCTGTCGGCCGGGCGTAGTCGGCCTTGTACTGCCAGAAGCCAGTTGTCCCAGCCATCGGGCAGCGCGGGTTGGGCGGCGTCCCAGTGGGCGACCCACAACGGGTAGCGCGCCGTCCAGGTCGGCGGCCGGCCGGCGGCGTCGCGCAGATGCTTCCACTGCTCGGCGCTGGTGTAGATGATGGGGCGACGACCCAACCCGGCCTCAATGGTGTTCCAGCCAAGCCCTGAACCCCCGCCAGCCATTGCGCGTTGGGGAAAGCGGGCGCGTTATCCTGGCCTCGACATCCAGAATCGGCGGCAGGTCATCGAGCTCGAGCCGCCGCACGGTCTTGACGAACAGGTCCGCCTGCTGCTGGTGGTCGTCCTCCGGCCAGAAGAGGTGGTAGGGACCGCGCAGCAGGCCGTGGTCGCGGGCCGCCTGCCAGTGCGTCTGGAAGGTGGGGTCCGTGTAGTCGTCACCCTCGGTGGCCTTGACGAAGGCGAACGCGAACCCCGCCTGGGCGACGGCCGCCCAATCCAGCCCCTGCTGCCACTTGGAGACGTCAATGCCCCTGGCCCAATCCTGGGGGAGAGGCGGCTCAAAGGGTTCAGTAGTTCTGTCGGCCATCGTGATGCTCTTCTCTGTTGACAGGCCGTAGGCGGACCGCCCTCGGCAAGGCGATGGACAGGGGAACCCGACCGAATCAGGGGGCGCGGCGTCGAGGGAGGGTGAATAGCCAGTATACCGCATCTGACACACGCTGTCAATAGATTGCCAACTTGTCCGCCTGTCGGCCGAGATCGTCCCCGTCAGGGAGTCATGCATCGGCGGCAAGCTTGTAGTGGTCTACCAGGGGGGAGCGGCAAATAAGGCCGCGAACTTTGCCAGTTGCGCGGCGTTCCAGGCGACGCTGGTCTGGAAGTCGACGTCGGTCTCCCACAGGTCCATCGACATCACCTGGCCGGTCTCGCGCTGGACGAGCAGGCGCGCGTTCTTGAAGCCCGGCTGCTGCCGAGGGGTCGGGGCTACCGCCTCTCGCCACAGTCGGATGGCCTCATCCAGCCGGTCGGGCGCAAAGCGCGCCCGCACGACTCGAACGCACATATGTGGCCTACTGGCGTCTCAGATAGAGCGCTTGATCTGTTGGATGAACGCTTCCCAGACGGGGTAGTCGCTCCCGTGCCAGATCGAGGCTCGCAAGGCCTCGGCCTCGGCCTCGGTCCAGCCCAGGCGCTTCACGGCATACAGGGAGTAGAAGGCGGTGACGCGGAAGTTGGCGGCGCAGTGCAGCAGCGTCTTCTCCTGGCCGACGGCATCCATCACCTGCTCGAAGGCGGCAAAGTCGGCGGCAGTCGGGCGCTCCCACTCGACGGGGATATGGTGATACGCCATGCCGAGGGCGCGCACGAGGCCCGCCTCGTCGGGCAGGGCGTAGCGGGGGTCGAGGATTGCCAGGTTGATGACGGTCGTGACCCCCTCGGCAGCAGCGGCTCGAAGCTGGTCCTCGCTCGGCTGGCCGCCGGTGATGAGATGCTCGTTCACCCGGCGATAGTTGTAGATGTCTTCGGTGGTGGGCATGTCTACGCCTGAACCACTTTCCGCCCCACGAACACCTCCAGCCCGACCGCCTCTTCCGCCAGATCGAAGTGAACCATGCTGGCCTCAAAGCCCACCTCGGCCAGGAGGCGTAGCCAATCGGCGCGGCTGAACAGCCCTTCCACGTGACGATCGTATTCAACGTGGACGGAGCCATCGCCCTCACGCAGCAGGTAGGCGAAATCGGTGACGTACTCGGTGTCGGTGGGGTCGGGATCCCACGACCACGCCAGGTAGCGGAGGGCGCGGCTCTCGCCATCGTGCCCGCCATGCTCGGTCGAGGGGTGGAAGGTCTCGCGCACGTAGTCAGGCGCAAACAACGCCGCCCCGCCGGGGCGGCAGTGGGCAAAGGCCGTGGCCATCGCCTGGCGCAAGTCCGCCTCGGTGGTCAGGTACACGATGGCATCGTGGACGAAGACGGCATCGAACTCGCGGTCGAGGCGTACCGACCGCATGTCGCCCTCGACATGCTCGCACTCCGAGTTCAGGCGACGGCTGACGTCGAGCATCTGCGGCGAGCGGTCAACGAGTACCATCTGAAAGCGTCGCTTGAGGTAGGAGGCGTTGTTGCCGCCGCCGCTGCCCAGCTCGAGCAGCGTGTCGGGTGGTCGCTCACAGGCCTCGATGAGGGTCTGCTGGTAAAACGCGGCTTCCTCGGCATAGTCGGCCGGCGCGGAGAGCAGCGGCCACCAGTCGGCGAGTTCGCGGTAGAGTTTGGGGGTGTCGCTCATGGGTATCCTGCGTCTGTCTCAGCGCTCCTGAGCCGCCAGCAGCCCGGCAAGCTGGCTATGCTCCGTCCAGTAGACATCCAGGTAGAAGTGCACTTCACCCAGCGGTTCCAGGCGAAAGCCAACTTCGGGCGGGATGTTCGCGGCCTCCAGGGGTGACAGCGTCTTGTCAATCGACAGGCTGGCGACGCGGTAACGCAAGCTGCCGGCGACGACGACAACCCTGGCCCAGACACCCACGCTGGTCTTGTGGCCCTGCCTCAGGCGCGGCGGCAGGGATACCTCGGTGAAGGCGGGGGTTCGGTCGCGGGCGATGAAGCGGTCGGGCAGCTCGAGGTGGTCGCAGCGCACGCAGTTGAGGGCCTGGCCGAGCATGGCGGCGCGTCCGGCCTCGGTCAGCACCCAGGGTCGATTGAAGAACGGCGGGTTGTGGCGGACATGCTGCGCGTGGCCGCAACTGAGGAACGCCAGCGGCGCGCCTTCCTCATCGATCCCAAAGCCGACGATGGGTCGTTGCATTACTTTAGGCCCCTCAAGGTAGGTTGGCGGCCAGCGCCAGGCTCTGCTGCTTGAACTGGGCCGCTCGCTGCGGGTCGTTCCGCCGCCAGATGGAGATGGGTATGTACTTCTGAACCTCGTAGAGCAGGTAGAACTGGCGACGAATTGCAGCCGAGGGCGACTCATCGCGCCTGGCCCCGTAGCCGTCCCAGAAGGACCGTCCGCTGATGCCCGTGTAGTCCAGGATGGCGAACTCGATTTCGACGTCACCCCACACCGCGCGGTCGAAGTCCACCAGCCCCGTGACGTTGCCGTCGTCGTCAACCAGGATGTTCTGGCTCCAGATGTCCATGTGCAGCAGGCGCGAGGCCACAGGACGCTCAAAATGGACGGCGTGCCGGTCGAGCAAGTCGCGGAATGCCTGACCTTCGGCCGGCGAGTAGCCGCCGGAGGCCACTACGTCGTCGAGCAGGCGGTTCCACATGCTATGGAAGGCAGCCGGCCAGGTGGAGGCAGGCGGCATGGGGCGATGCGCGCCGAGGTAGCCATAGGCAGTCATCCCCAGGCAGTCGGACGCCGTCAGCGTGTGTAGGACTCGCAAGCCCTCGCCTACCTGCTGTAGCGTGCGGGTGCGTTGCTCTGGGGCAAGGTGCGGCGCGTCACTCAAGGGAACGCCAGGGAGCGCGGTCATCACGAGCCAGTCGCGGTCGATCTCCTGGCGGCTGAAGTCGTGGGCCACAACGTCAGCGACCGGCAACCCCGTATGCGCTCGGATGAGGGCGTGGAGGCCTGGCTCCTGGCGCATCATGCGCACCTCGTAAAATAACAAGCCGATAGCGTCGGGCGGCGCGAGACGCAGCACGAACCGCGTCGCGCCGCCCTCGACCCAGTAAGAGCTATTGTGCTTACCGGTGCGAATCGGGATGAGGCGCAGCGACGCCGCAGCCGTGTTGAGGTGCGGGGCGATGAGGGCGGCGAGCCTCGCAGGGGCGACGGGGTCAGGCGTCACGGCGCTCACTCTCCTCTGAGTTTGCTGTATAGCGCCAGGTCGTGGCGCGCGCCCGCCCGCCACTGGGCCTGGCGAAGCACGCCCTCGCGCGTGAAGCCTGCCTTCTCCAGCGAACGCTGCTCGGCCAGGTTGGTGACGTCGGTCTCAGCTTCGACGCGGGCGATGGGATAGGTATCGAACAGATAAGCAGCCATGAGGCGCTGGGCCTCTGCGCCGTAGCCGTGGCCGCGCTGCGCCGCGATGAGGCTGATGCCGATGGCGTAGGCCTGGCTGCCGCGATTGGGGCCATACGCCACCTGGCGGTAGCTCAGGGAGCCGATGACCTCGCCCGTCAACAGAACCGCGAGCAGCATACCCTGCCTGTCGTCGAGGAAGCCGGACTGGGCAAACTCCATCCCCATGCCCTGGCGGCCCGTCAGGCCGAAATCGTTGTACACACCATTGGCATCGACGTCGTTGACCCAACTCTCCAACAGGGGCAGGTCCTCAGGCTCGACGGGCCGCAGGCTGATTCGCTCGCCACGCAGCATCGCTTCTCCTTCGCCGCAGGACGCGGCACGCCTTACTTCGTCTGGTCCGCGAGGCCCCACCACGCCAGCGTCGCCGCCACTCCCACTACCGCCGTCACAGCCACGATGAGGTAGCTCGGCGAGCCAGGCGGTGGCATGGTTGGACCTGCCATGCGAGCGTAGAGCGCCGGAATCACCCAGGGGAAGACCTCCCCCCAGCCGGCCGCCGCGACAAGCTGCGCTGCAATGACGGCCAGGATGGCGACACCCATCGGGGCGAGATAGCCGCGCCCCGCGCTGGCAAAGAAGGCAATCGGGACGGCGACGAGCAGGGTCAAGACGGCGGTGACAGCCAGCGTCAGGCTGCCCTGGAGAATAGCCCCGTCAGACGCGGCGGGCAAGCGGACGGCCAGTCCGACGCCGAGGCCAATGACATAGATGAGCAGCGTCAGCGCGGCCGCCCATAACGCCACGAGAATGAACTTGGCAAGGACGATGGCCGAGCGGGGCGTGGGCAGCGCCAGTAGGTCTTTGAGGGTTCCATCGGCCCACTCGCGGCCAAAGACCCAGGTCAGGATGATGCTGAACAGCAGGAAGCCGCCTATCGCTGTCGCCTGGGCCAGGAGATTCAGATACGTGGGCCAGTCGGCCGTGCCCGCCGTGAGTTGCGCCTTGTCGCTGATCAACCCGCTGCGCCGCGCCAGATCGGGGTCCTTCAAGATGATCATGAAGAAGCCACCCGCCAGCGGCGCGAGGGCAAAGGCCAGCGCCGTCAGCAGCGGCATCCGCGAGCGGCGCGCCTTGAGCAGTTCGCCCCACAGCGCCCGGCCCACGCCGCTCACTCGGCCTCCCCTTCGTCCATGCCCACCAGGCGCAGGAAATACCGCTCCAGGTCTTCAAGCTCGACCTGCAGCAGGGTCGGCGGGTGGCCCGCGTTGACCAGCAACGTCGCCACGTCGTCGGGGCGGGCAATGGCCGCCTCGTCCGTCACCACCAGCGCGCCGTCGCGCCCATCGCGCGGCGACAGGCCTGCGCCTAGCAGGGCAGCCCGTGCCCCGTCCGAATCGCGGGCGGTCAGCAAAAGGCGACGACGGCGAAGACGCTCCACGGCGTCGATGTCCAGTTCCTGCAGCAGACGGCCCCGATGGATGATGCCCAGCCGGTCGGCCAGCCGCGCCACCTCGCCCAGGATGTGACTCGACATGAAGACGGTGACGCCTTCGTGGCGGGCCAGCTGCCGCAGCAAATTACGAATCTCGACGATGCCAGCCGGGTCCAGTCCGTTGGCCGGTTCGTCGAGGATGAGCAGGGCGGGGGAGTGGAGCAGGGCCTTCGCCAACCCCAGTCGCTGGGCGTTCCCCAACGACAGGGTCCCCGCGCGCCGGTCAGCATACTCGCTCAGCCCCAGACGCTCGATGACTGTCGCCACGGCCCCGTGGGGCGTCGCGGGGCGCAGGCGGCGCATGACCTCCAGGTTCTCGCGCACCGTCAACTCCGCGTAGGCATGGGGTGTCTCGACCAGATGGCCGACCGATAACCACGGCCCCCGCCCGCCACGGTCTACCCGCGCGCCCAGTACGTAGCATTCGCCCGCTGTCGGGCGCACCATGCCGGTCAGCATGCGAATCGTGGTCGTCTTGCCTGCCCCGTTGAGGCCGAGGAAGGCGTAGATCTCGCCACGCCGCACGCGCAGGTCCAGCCGGTCGACGGCCAGCACGTCGCCGTAGCGTTTGCTGAGGCCGGTGGTTTCGATGGCGATGTCAATCATGGTGTGTATCGTGGCAGCAACTGCCATTTCAGGCTACCAGCAAGCCAGGCCTCGTAGGCTGCGGCGGCCCAGCCGCCCTGTTCGACCAACTCCTCGTAGATCTCCGGTAGGGTGAGCGCCTGAAAGATAGCCATCGCCTGGTCAAGAGACAGGTCGGGGCGGAGCGAGGGCTCAAGGGTCGCGACAAAACGACCCAGGTTCGCCCGGCGGCCCGCCCGTGACTGGGCCAGTTCCGCGGCCGCGGCCGCATCCACCGCCGCCGCACTGCGATAGATGGCTAGCATGGCAGCGCCGGTTTCCCACTGGCGGCGCGTGGCATGGGCAGCGAGGTCGAGACGGCGCGCCGGGTTGTCCTCCGCCAATGCATCCTGGTAAATGTCCCGTTGGCCGGAGCTAAGATGCCACGCTTCGCGAATGGCGCGCAGCAAGCCCCGCTTGTTCTTGAACAGGGCGTAGACGGTGCTGACCGCCACTCCTGCCTGCTCGGCGACGGCTTCGATAGACGTCGCGCCATAGCCCTCGCGCAGAAACAAGTCGCGGCTGGCGTCAACGATCAGGCGTTGGGTCTCTAACGCCTGCCGCTGCCGATGCGTCAGTCTGCCTTTGGTCGTTTCCATCCTTGACATACCCCTCTACTTACGATATACTATCACTGTATTGAATACAGTCAAGCTACAACGAAAGGGGTCATGCCATGCGAAGCGAGGCGAACGAGCAGATGATCCGAGACTTCATGGAGCGCGCGTTCAACCAGGGCGATCTCACGGCCGTGGATGAGCACCTGACAGCGAACGCTGTCGATCACCAGGAGCCAGCGGGCGCCAACTTCCGCGCCCACCTCAAGCAGGTCATCACGGGCCTACGCACCGCCTTCCCCGACCTCCACTTTGAGATTCACGACATGCTCAGCGACGGGGGCATCGTCGCATTCCGCTCCACGATGACTGGGACCCATCTAGGGCCGCTCCACCTAGGACCAGGCCCCGCCATCCCACCGAGCGGACAGAGCGTCTCCGTCGCCCACATGCACTTCGTACGCATTAGCGGCGGCCACGGGCAGGACCTGTGGCACGTCTGGGACAGGTTGGAGATGTTGCAGCAGATCGGCGCGCTTCCTGTCACTTCACAGGCCCCATAACAGCGCCCCCCTCGCCTATCCCTGGAGAGCCGGTTGGACGGGCCTCCTTCACAGCCTGGCGGGCCAGCAGACCCGCGTCGATAGGTTGGCGCCATGTCCAGCACACTGGCGGTATAGCGCGGTGGGTGCGGTAGGCGTCACGGGGACGACCCGACGCGCTCGGCCAGCCGCTTCGCCAGGCGCTCCTCCTGCTCGGCGCGGGCGCGGCTGGCGATGGGCGCAGCCAGGTGGCGGCGGATGGAGGCCTCGCTCTGGCGCGGGTTGTACCATTCTTGGAACATCTCGACGATGCTGACGGTCTCGCCGGTGTAGGGCATGAACTCGACCGCCGCACCAACGCTGACCTCCCCCTCCTCGATGACGCGGCAGTAGACGCCGGGGCGTTCGGCGGCGCGGAAGCGCTTGACGAAGGTCGGGTCGCCCATGCGTGCGGCCAACGTTGAACATGGGATGCGCGCCGCTGTCATCTCCAGCACCACGTCGCCCACCCGCAGGCGGTCGCCGACGCTCAGGGCCACACTCTCCAATCCCTCGATGGTCATGTTCTCGCCGAAGGTCCCCGGTTCCAGGTCCGCGCCCAGTGTCGCCGACCACCAGGCGTAGTCGGGCCGGCCATAGACGTACACGGCCTGGTCCACGCCGCCGTGGTTCTTCGTGTCGACCACCGCATCGCCGCTCAGGCCGAGGCGCGTCACCCGCGTCGGCGCGGCCACCGGGTCCTTGAAGATGCCGGTCATTTCGACCTTCTTGCCGTTGGCGAGAGGCTGGGCGCGGCCGATGTTCAGGCTAATCAATCTCATCATGATGATTATCACTCCTCATCCGCGCCCCATATACGGCATCTTGGTCGCCATGATCGTCAGGAAGGGGATGTTCACGTCTAGGGGCAGGTTCGCCATGTGCAGCACGGCCTGGGCCACGTGGCGCACGTCGAAGGTCGGCTCCGGCGCCAGCGTCCCGTTGGCCTGGGGCACGCCGTCGGCCATGCGCGCCGTCATGGGCGTGCCCGCGTTGCCGATGTCGATCTGCCCGCAGGCGATGTCGTAGGGACGGCCGTCCAGGGCAATGGACCTGGTAAGGCCGGTGATGGCGTGCTTGGTGGCCGTGTAAGGCGCGGAGTTGGGGCGCGGCGCGTGGGCCGAGATGGAGCCGTTGTGGATGATGCGGCCGCCTTGGGGCGTCTGCTCCCGCATCATCTTGAAGGCCGCCTGGGAGCACAGGAACGTCCCCGTCAGATTGACGTCCACCACGTCCCGCCACTGCTCGAAGGTCAGCTCGTCCAGCGGGACGGCGGGCGCGCCAATGCCCGCGTTGTTGAACAGCACGTCGAGGCGGCCCCATCTGACCTGGACGGCAGCGAACAAGGCGCGCACCGACTCAGAGTCGCGCACATCGGTGGGCGCGACCAGAGCGCACTCGCCTGCGGCGGCCAACTCGGCCGTCGCCGCCAGCGTCTCGCGCCGCCGCCCCGCCAGGGCCACCGCGTAGCCGTCACCCAACAGAGCCAGCGCCACCGCCTGCCCGATCCCGCTGCCCGCCCCCGTCACCACCGCGACGCGCGGCCTGCTCATCGTGGACGGTCCTGGTAGAGGGCGACGAGGGCCGCGCCGATGGCCTGGGACAGGTCACCGAGGGCGGCGGGAACGATGCGCAATCGCTCGCGCTGCATGGGCCACAGGTAGGGCAGGGCCGCCTCGTGGACGGTGCGCAGGTAGCGCTCGCGAAAGGCGGCGCTGGTCGCCTCCGGGTCCATCAGGCCGCCGCCGATGACGACGTACTCGGGGTCGAAGGCCATCGCCAGATTGGCGACATGTAGCCCCAGCGCACGGGCCTGGAAGTCGAACAGGCTGACGGCCAGCTCATCGCCCTGCTGGGCCAGCCCGCGCAGGGCCAGCGCGCGCTCCTTGGGGCCGAGGGGCGAACTGGCGAGGGGGTGATCGGGCTGCTCCTTCAGGCGGTCAGCCAACAGGTAGGCCAGGCCGGCCAGCGCGGTGTACATCTCAAAGCATCCCCAGGTGCGGCCGCAGCCGCAGGGGTAGGCGGGCGCGCCCAGCAGGTGCAGCGGCGCAGGCATGTGCCCCGCCTCCATCCCGGCCAGGGTGTCGCCGTCGAGGGGCAGGCCGTGCCCGTCGATGAAGGCGCAGCCGAGGCCGGAGCCAGGAGCCAGGAGGATGACGCTGGCGTTACTCCTGCCTCGCACCCGGTGAGCCTCGGCAACGCCGCCCATATTGCCGTCGTTGCCGACCGCGACAGGGATGGGCCGACCCGCGCGCGCCGCCAAAGCGTCGCTGTAAGCGGTCTGGACGTCGAAGCCCTCGAAGCTGGCCGGCAGGTTGGAGCCGCGTTCCAGCACGCCATAGCTGCGGCGGGGGCCGGGAATCGCGACGCCAACGCCCTGGACCTGATCCCAGGCCAGGCCGCTCTGGTCGAGGTAGGCGCTGATGGCCTCAATCCAGCCACTCACCACGGCGCCGGGGCCGGCCAGGGAGTTGGAGGGTCGCTGCAGGAGGGATGTAGAGACGGGCGCACCGTCGGCCCAAACGCCCGCAATTTTGGAGGTGGTCGCGCCAAAGTCGGTACCAATGTAAACGCGGACGGGTGTGGTCATGGCTCTCACCAGGCTGGCAGGGGATGGAACGGCGCGTGGGCCGTAGTGGGGCGATTATACCACAGGCGGCGGTGGTCTCACAACAGAATGATCAACGACGAACCGACCCGTGAGGCACGCGCAAACGTAAAATTGGACAAAGCGCCGCCTTTCGAGTAAGATATCGTGTCGTTCCAGCACTCATTACCTGACTACTGCCCCGATTGATATGGCGCGGCCCCGACCGCCGGAGGAAACGAAGTTGGCTAACACGAAGTCTGCCCAGAAGCAAGTCCGCCAGAACGAGCGGCGCCGCGCTCGCAAGCGCTTGTTCGAGTCTCGCGCCCGCACGTTTATCAAGAAGACCCACAAGGCCATCGATGCGGGGGATGTGGACGCTGCCCGCCTGGCGTTCCACGACGCGCAGAGCGCGCTGGATACCGCCGCCGAGAAGGGCATCATCCACAAGAACAACGCGGCGCGGCGCAAGTCGCGGCTCGCCAAGCGCCTGAAGCTGGCCGAGAGCGGCCAGATCACGCCTGTGGTCACCAAGCGTCGCCCGTCGGGCGCGCGGCCCAGGGCCTAAGCCCCCTCTTCACTCCGGTGATTGACTCCCCCGTCCCACGACGGGGGAGTTTTGCGTTACCTGTCGGCCAAAGTCGTCAACTTTTTGTCGCCCGGCCCTTGACACGGAACAAACGTTCTGGTATACTTTGATTCAGAACATTGGTTCTGGCAAGTGAGGAGGCGGTATGGGAAGTATTGGCCTGACCGACCATCTGGCTCGAATGGTGACGGTCATCGAAGTCTATCTGCGCAAGCACGACCACGCGCCGTCGGTCGAGGAGATTCGCGTCGCGATGAACATGGCCTCCAAGGATCACGTTCACCGCGACCTGGGCAAGCTGGAGGCGATGGAATACCTGACGCGGGCGCGGGGCGTGGCCCGTGGTCTCGTCCTGCTGCGCTGCGCCGATGGTCAGCCCTTCGGCGACGTCATTACCATCCCCCTGCTGGGCCGCATCGCGGCTGGTTTGCCCATCCCCGTGCCCGACGAGCGGGCTGAGCCGGAAGACAGCCTGGAACTCACCCGCGACATCGTAAGCGACACCCGTGGCGTCTACGCGCTGCGCGTCAAGGGGACATCGATGATTGACGCCCTCATCAACGACGGCGACATCGTCATCCTGCGCCGCGCCCAGAGCGCTGACAACGGCGACATGGTCGCGGCCTGGATCAAGAGCGAGCAGCAGACGACCCTCAAGCGCTTTTTCGTCGATGGCAAGCGCGTCCGCTTGCAACCAGAGAATCAGACCATGGAGCCTATCTATCGCGACGCCGACGACGTGGAGGTTCAGGGCAAGGTCATCGCCGTGATTCGTCACGTCTAGGTCAGGCCGTCGGCCAGGGGAGCTGCCCCGATGAGCAAGCGCGAGAGTCAACTGCACTTCCAGGCAGACCAAATCGAGTCGGTCCTCGCCAGCCATCGTATCCACGGCCGCGTCACCGGCGGGGCCGTGACGCCCCAGATGGTGCGCTTCCACCTCGCGCCGGCCATGGGCACACGGGTCAGCCAGATCGCGCGCCTGTCCGAAGAACTGGCCCTGTCCCTGGGCGCGGCGACGTGCCGCGTCGTGCGGCGCGGCACGACCATCGACCTGGAGTTTCCCCGCTCTGACCGGGGCATCGTGCGCCTGTTCGACCTGTCACAGCGTCTCTCGCGCGTGCCCGGCTACACGGCCATTCTCGGCCTGGACGGCGAGGGTACACCCATCCTGCTCCGGCTCGCCAGCCCAGAAGCGCCCCACGCCCTCATCAGCGGCACGACCGGCTCTGGCAAGACGGCCCTGGCGCGTGGCATGATCGCCAGTCTGGCCGCCCACAATTCACCCGCTGACCTGGGGTTGCTGCTCATCGACCCCAAGGGGCGGGGGTACGCGCCCTTCGCTTCCCTGCCGCACCTGCTCGCCCCGGTGGCCCAGTCGCCCCAGGAGGCCCTGGCGTTGTTGGACTGGCTAGTAGGCGAGATGGAGCGGCGGGACCATGAGGGCACCACCCTGCCGCGTATCATCACCTTCATTGATGAGCTGGCTGACCTGGCTCTCGTCGGCGGTGCAACGGTGACAGCGGCGCTGACACGCCTGTCCCAGCGGGGGCGCGAAGCTGGCCTGCATCTGGTGTGCTGCACGCAGAAGCCTAGCGCTGCCATCATCGGCTCGCTGGTCAAGGCCAACTTCCCGGCCCGTCTGGTCGGCAGCGTCGCCAGCGCCGAGGATGCGAGGGTCGCCGCTGGCATTGCCCGCAGCGGCGCGGAGCGGCTGGCGGGGCGCGGCGACTTCCTGCTGGTCGTGCAAGGCACGACGCACCGCTTCCAGGCGGCCTATTGCACCGAGGCCGAACTGGCCCTTCACCTGGGCGAAGGCGAGACTCCCTTACCGTTGGCGACCGCCCTTTGCCCATCTGGTTCCTACGTAACCACCGCCGCTTCCCCCACGAGGCGGGCGGTCGGCGCACCGGATGCCCCTGCCGAGGGTCTCTCCGGCGCGTCGAACCCCCTCGCCTCGCGGGCGACGCGACGTGGCGCATTGCGCGTGGTTAAATAGGGGCGCTCTCCGCAAGCGCCCCGACGCGAGTCGGTGGGGCGTGGGGTGTTTACCGAGCTTCCGGAAACCCACCACTAGTCTAGCGACACCTGCAATCCTGGACCCCTGCCCGCGCCCCACCCGGCCCGCACCCTGTCTACCAGCCCCCTGAGACGGCATGAGGTTCGCTATGCGCGCTCTATTTCGGCTGTGTCTGGTCGCCTTCTGCGCCGGCCTGGGGGCCGTCGTGGCCCTCAAGCTCGGCTCCGAGGCGATGGCGGTCGTGGTGGGGGTGCTGATGGGTGTGCTTAGCAGCCTGCCGGTCGCCTTGCTGGTGCTGTACGCCACACGACGCCAGTCCGCTGATAGCGGCGACGAGGGCGATGCGCCGGCGTCACGCCTGCCGCAGGTCGTGGCGCCAACCGTGCCCTATCAGCCGCCCATGCCCCAGATCGTCGTCGTGCCCGCGCCGAGTCTGCCGGGCTATCGCCCTATGCCCTCGTATTGGGAGACGCCAGCCACCCCACCCCTTGCCCCCCGCGAGTTCCACGTTGTCGGCGATGACGAGTCAGCGCCAGGAGTGTCACCGTGAACATCGGCATTCTGTGGTACGATCAGAACCCCAAGACCCCGCTGGCTCAGAAAGTGTACGAGGCCGCCGAGCGCTATCGCGAGAAGTTCGGCGTCGCCGCCAATACCTGTTACGTCAACCCAGTCATGCTAGACAGCGAGACCCGTGTGCCCGGCTTCGAGTTGCGCACGCGCGCGAGCATTCGCCCCCACCATTATTGGGTCGGCATGGCCGCAGACGCTCAGCCTGCGCCCGCCACACAGGCGGAAACGGCGGCCAACGGCGTCGACACCGCGCCGCGACGGCGGCGGCGCGCGGCCTGACCGAGAACTCATCTTCTCCTCCCCTCCTCCGCGCCGCGCCGGCTGCCCCCGGCGCGGCGCCCATTTCCTGGCGCACGCGCGCCGCCAACGATTGAGCAGGATAATTGACCCGCCTGTCGATCTCGGCTATACTTTCGCGGTTGTGGAAGGGGGTGATTCGTAGTGACAGTGGACCTTCGTCAGGGTGAGAGTTTCGAGAGCTTGCTCAAGCGCTTCCGCAAGGAAGTAACCAAGAGCGGCGTCCTCAGCGCGTACCGCCGCCGCCAGTGGTTTGTCTCCAAGAGCGAGCAGCGCCGCCGTGAGCGCCAGAAGTCGGCGCGCAAGCTCCAGCGCAAGATGTGGAAGCAGGCCCAGTCGAGCCGCGAGTAAATCGCCGCTGACAACAGACGTTTCATCGACGCCGGTCGCAGGACCGGCGTCGGTTTGACCCTGGCCCCATATCGACGTATACTCTGCGGCGACCCGACGAGAGACCAACCTCTTGCGTGGACACCGCCGCCTATGACCAGGAACGACGAGCCTCCGCCGAGTCGACGCTCGACCGTCGCTCCCGAACGACCGTATAGCGTGTTCTGTCCCTAGCCGACGTGACGGGCGCTGGCCCGCTCGCGACGGCTATTTTTGTAGCCAGGCGGCGACGATCCTGCGCGTTCGGTGCGCATGTCGTGGTGGACAGCCTGACCCAGAAGTTGCCCACACCTGGACCTATTGGGGGGAATCTATGATGCGATCCAGGCTACCATTTTTCATACTCGCCGCCATCCTGGCGCTGGGGCTGACCAGCGTCGCCTCGGCCAGCCGACCCGACAACGAGACGCGCCGCATGCACGTGACGGGCTACCGCATCTGCGACTCATCCATCGCCGCCGTCAAGGCGTGCAATGGCCGCACGGCCTCCGGTAAGCCCGCCCAGTGGGGCCTGGCCGCCTGCGGGCGCGAGTTTGACTTCGGAACCGTGTTTGAAGTGCCCGATCTCGGCTTCTTCGCCTGCTATGACCGGGGCGGGGGAGTGCATAACAACCTACTGGACATCTTCATGCCGGACGGCATGGGCATCGGCGGCTCGCGCTGGCGGGAGGTTGTCATTCGCTATGACCTGGACGGCGAGCAAGTGTTGCAGGATGCCCTGGCTGCCATCGGTGAAGCGCCCCTCGCGTCACCACGTGGCGCGGGCATGTCCGTCTCGACGCAGAACGAAAACCTGTTGGGCAACGGGCTGGCCGAGGTCTTGCGTCAGCACTACAATGCCAATATTGGCCTGATTCAGAACGGCACGCTAAGTGGCGACCTGGCGCCCGAGCAGCTGACGGCAACCAACGCAGAGACGGTCTTGCCCAAGTCACAGCACGGAATCACGCTTCACCTGCGCGGGGACGTCATCAAGCAGATCATTGAAACGAGCCTCGCCCAGGATGTACGCACCGACCTTACCCTGAGCGTCGCCGGCCTGAATGTGGTGTACAATCCCGCAGCTCCCATCGGTAAGCGCATCGTGCATCTCACCCGCGCCGACACGCGTGAGCCGATCTGGGAGAACGCTAACTACTTCGTCGCCCTCACCGACGGTCTGTATCTGGCCGACCCCTACCATAGCCTCTTCGAGACGGGGCGAGGCTTCCTGACGTTTGAGCCAGCAGCGGATACCATCGGCAAGTGGATTGCACACAACGGCGCGCCTGCATCGCAACCCGGCCGCATCGCCCCCCTGAAGTAACGGCGGCGGCCAGCCAACTTGCATTCCGAGGTCAGCTGCGCCAAACTAGGGCCGCACGCCCACGCTCCCGCATGGAGAGCCTGGCGCGTGCGGCAACTCTTTCAGCGGAGGCGGAGTCACGGTATGGGTAGCGCGACGCGGGTACTGAGTCGCGGCCTGCGGATGATATGGGAGGAGTTGTTCACCCTCATTATCGTCGCGGCCCTGTGGACGCTGGTGGCGCTGGGGCCGCCGCTGGTCGCGGGTGGACTCGGCGGCTGGCTGGCCGCTCTCGCCGTCCTGCTGGTGAGTCTACCGCCCGCCACCGCCGGCGCCTACTATGTCACCAATCGCCTCGCCCACGATCGCGTCGGCAGCGCAGGTCACTTCATGGCGGGTATGCGCCGCTACGCCGTGCCGTCCTGGATTCTAGCTGCCCTCGACGTGCTAGTTCTGGTCATCGTTATTCTCAACCTGCGCTTCTACGGCGCAATGGACGCGATCTGGGTCCCCTTCGCCGTGGCCCTCTGGCTGGCCGTGCTGTTTGTGTGGTTCATCGTCCAGCTCTTCGTCTTCCCCATCCTGATGGAGCAGCAGGAAGCCAAGATTCCCCTTGCGCTACGCAATAGCCTCCTGATCTCCTTCGGCAGCCCCTTCCACACCCTGCCGGTCGTTGTCCTCATTGGCCTGGTCGTGGGCCTGATGCTCGTCCTGGTCCCCAACATGACGAGCATCATTCCCTTGTTCTTGCTCGTCCCGCCCCTGGTGGCTCTGCTGACCAACGTGGCGGTCGTCGAGCGACTGAAGCAGCTACGCGGCGAGCCGGACCTCGACGAGGAATAAGGTCGCCCTCCGCGAAAGGCTATGTGGCCATGCTTGAGTCCCTCCCGTTCGACGTCGCTACCCTGGCGTCGGGAGCACGCCTCGCCAACCTCGGCATTCTGGCCCACACTGACGCCCTCGCCCACCTCGCCAGCCTGGATACCCTGGGTGACAACCGCCTGCCGGTACGCCGCCTCAGCCCCCCCCCTCGAGCCTGTTGGGGCCTGGCAGCCTCGAAGGGTTGACGCCGCCGGTCAGCCAGCTGTATCCCACCGATCAGGCGGCGAGCTGGAGCACGGAACGCCTGATTCTCATCCCACCGAGCAGCCTTTGTCGAGGACCGCGCCATCCCCGTTCAGCTACAGACCGGCGAAGCCCGCTTGATTGTGGTCGAGTAGGAGAGTAGTATGAGCTTAATTCATGAGGCAGCGGATTCCGACCGCCGTTTCAACGATGCCCGGCGGCGGGCGATGTTCAACGACACGATGAGTATTCTCACCCACCATACGACGACGTTGGTACCCTTCGAGGCAGTGCGTACCCGCTTGCGTTCCACATCGGAGATTCAGCGCGGAACCCAGATGATTCCCCTGGATGCCATCGTCGGCAGCGTCGGCCGCTATCGCGACTTCACGCGCGAGTTCTTGCCCCGCTCTGCGAATGTCTCAGAGCGGTGGCGCCGCCTCGACGAGGCCTACAACCGCATGGACAACATCCCGGCCATCGATGTCTACAAGCTTGGCGACGTCTACTTCGTGCGCGACGGCAACCATCGCGTCTCGGTGGCCCGCACCAACGGCTCCACGTTCATCGAAGCCACCGTCACTGAGATTCCTCTCAAGACCCCCGTCACGCCGGACATGAATGTCGATGGCATCATCCTGGCCGTCGAGGAGGCCGACTTTCTGGAGCGGACCGACCTCAACCAGCTCCGCCCTGACGCCAGCATCAAGTTCACCGCGCCGGGTCGCTATGCCCAAGTCCTGCATCACATCGAGGTGCACCGCTGGTATCTGGGTCTGGAACGCGACGCCGAGATCTCCTACGCTGAGGCCGTAGCGAGCTGGTACGACAACGTGTATTTGCCCGCCGTGGAAGCGGTGCGCGTCTCAGGCTTGATGGCCGACTTCCCCGGTCGCACGGATGCCGATCTGTACCTGTGGACCATGCTTCACCTGGCGGACCTGCAAGACCAGTACAGCGACGCGGTCGACCCCAGCATGGCGGCGTCCGACCTGGCCCGCCAGCAGGCAAGCGGGCCGGTGGATCGCGTCGTGCGGGCTGTCAAGGGCTTCGTGGCGGGCGACGGCGACGTGCCGCCCATTGTCGAGGATCTGTTGGGGAAGTACGAGGCCCGCGAAAACGATGCGGGTGAGGGCTAACCTGTCCAAAAGGAGATTCTATGATTACGCGCACAGCTATCGAGCAGTTGGCAAGCTACGCCAACCCGTCGGCGCCGGTCGTCTCCTTCTACATGAATATCGACAAGGGCCGCCCCGACGAGGCGTCCTGGAATACCCGCCTGAAGAACCTCCTGGCCCGCCTGGACGAAAAACGCGCCGAGTGGACGGATGCCGACTGGGCATCTATCGCCGCCGATGGCGAGCGTATCCGCGCCTACGTCCGTGACCAGCGGGTCGCCGGGGCGCGGGGGGTGGCCGTGTTTGCCTCCGCAGCGGGGGACTTGTGGCAGAGTTACGCCTTTCCCAACCGCGTGGGCAATGACATCCGCCTGGGACACTCGGCCTACGTGCGGCCCCTGTTTCGCATGCTAGACCGCTACCAGCCCCAGTGCGTGGCCCTGGTGAGCAAGGATCAGGCCCGCATCTTCCTCCTGGTCGGCGACACGGGCCATACTATTGAGGAGCGCGGCGATATTCTGTCCGATGTACCCGGCCGCCACGACCAGGGCGGCCCGTCGCAGGCGCGGCTGCAACGCCACCATGACGACGCGGTGCGCCACCACCTAAAGAAGACGGCCGACATGGTGTTCACGATCTATCGCCAGACGCCCTTTGAGCGACTGCTCATCGGCGCGACCGATACCCTCGCCGCCGAGTTTCAAGATGCCCTGCACCCCTACCTCCGCGAGCGACTGCTGGGCACGATGAACATCCCCATGTCGGCGTCGCCCAAGACGGTACAGGACCGGGTGCGCCCTATCCTGCGCGCCATGGATGCGCAGAGTCAGCGGGACGTAGTTGAGCGCCTCGCCACGGAGGTGGCAGAGCGTGACCTGGGGACGGCCGGCCTCGCCCATACCCTGGACGCCTTGCGCCAGGGCCAGGTTCAGACGCTCATCGTGACCGAGGATTATAGCGCGCACGGCGGGCGGTGTAACACGTGCGGCGCAGTCTTCGCTATGAGCGCGGGGGTGTGCCCCGTGTGTGGCGGCATGGTACTGACGATTGAGGATGTGGTGTCCGTCGCCGTCGAGCAGGCGCGTGAGCAAGGCGCTCGCGTGCTGACCATCACCGCGCCCGGCGCGGCGGCGCGTCTGGAGCCGTTGGGGCGAATTGGGGCTTTGCTACGCTTCGCCGTCCCGCGCGAGGCGGCTGCAATGTGAGGCGTGAGCCACGACGAGATGACTCTCGCCCTGGTCTAGCACCACGGACTGCTAATATATCTTGCTTCGCGCCGTCGTGGCGCGGGGTGCAAAGTGTTTGCA